>DASVUU010000563.1:0-7856 GCA_036386935.1 Cytophagaceae bacterium
TACTTTTCGCTATAGCTGGTGGAAGTGTTAAAGGAGAGAATTTATCACAAGGTAGTAATTCACCTGTTACTGGAAACTCTTACGAGAACAAAGGAAGTATTGGAAATGCTGGTTTTGGCTTTGGATTAAGAGTTGTTGGTGGAGCTGACTACTATATCGCTAAAAAGCTTTATCTAGGAGGAGAATTTGGATGGGGATTCTTAGCATTCAAAGCTAGAGAAATTGAAACCACTTCTACTACGGTCGCTGGCGGTACTACAACAACCACTGCGAGCAAATCAGAAGGAAATACTTCTTTTACATTGGCGCCATCTGTTGTTGCAGGTTTGAAAGTAGGTTTCGTATTTTAATTAAAAGTTAGTTCATTAAAAAAGCCCCAGCGATGGGGCTTTTTTTTTGGACAATATTTTTTGTACTAAGCATTAAATAAAAATGCTTCACCAAAATGCTTCACGCGGTGAACGCGGAAAACAAAAACACAGAGCAAAAATTGAAAGCACATGGCTTTTTGGAGACGATCAAGGCTTATAGTGTAGTAGTAAAAATATGTCAAAAGAAAATCGACGGACCATGGTGCCCCTAGCCCTTATTTTTGGATCTCTATTAAAAAACTCCCTTTGGCTTCCCAATTAATCTTTCACGCAGAGAACGCAAAGGACGCATTAAGGCAAGGAATTATTCAAACTTCAGATTTACAATTCAAGCGATACGCCAGAGAATTGGCATAAAAAATAGGTTACCCCAAAGGACAACCTATTTCAAATGATCTTTAGGTATTAACTATCTTCCGTCAGTTTCCTTTAAGACTATAATTACAGCAATAATTGTTAGTACTGTTAGTATCAATCCATACATGAAGACTAGATAGGACCAGCGGATGAGGTTGTATTTGGTAGAAAGCACTTTTCCTAAGTAGTACAAATCGTGGATCATGTTTCCATATAGCTTGTCCTCGTACTTCATGATCTCCCTTATTTCTATCTCAAAATCCGAAATCTTTAGATTTGAGAAATTCCCGAAGAATAATACGCTGGCATTAGACTGCTTCAATTGATCGAGGTTGGTGATTTTGTCTGTCACTTTGGGTTTCGCAGATAAGATCGCAAAGATGATGGATCCCAAACTCGTTAGCAGCAAGGTAATCACTGGGTAGATCACGATTTGGTTCTGCTTGAAGCTTGGCCCCAGCATCGAAACCTTTGCACCTACCAAGGTTAAAGTAATAGAGATGATCAATGAGTTGATGCTTATCATCATGTTTGCCTTGCTGTCAGCCATGGAGCTAAGGTTGATATGACTGTTGTAGATACTTCTAAACATCGTCTCAATACCACGCTTAGGCTGGGCTTTACTCTTGTTTTTATCTTTTGTCTTCTTATTATCCTTCTTCAGTACCTTTTTTAAATGTTTCCTTTGCTGTTGCACATTTAGAAGCAATTGCTCTCCATACAATCTTTGTGCTTCGCGAGTATGAAAGTTCGTGGACTGCAAAAAATTCAATTGGGTCTGTGCCCACTCTATTTCGTTGCAGGCTCTGTATTTGAAGGCTTCCCACTCTGCCCTTAACAGTTCTGCCTTTTTGAAGAAACCCTTGTCGCCAATGTTAATCAGGTCCGCATCACAAAGTATCTGGGCCAGTAGATTATGCGGCTGGGCTTCTCTTTTTGTAGATTCTATGCATTTTATCACTTCCGCAATAAACTCCGGAGAATATTGCTTTTGCTCTAAAAAGTCTTTCGCAATTTCTTTACTTTTTTCCTCATGACCTGCATATTGAAAGACATATCCTGCATCATGAAACCATGCCGAAATTAATAAAATATCTTTTTCTTCTTCTTTGAGGTCGTAGCCCTTAATAAGAATTTCACAAGCTTCTACTGTTTCAAGAGTATGCTGGTAATTGTGGTATACATAGTCAGAAGAAAGCTTTTCCTTAAATAAATAGAATATGTATTTGTTGGCTTCTTCTACAATAGTGTCTTGTTTTTCCATAAAAAATATTGACTGGCTAATAAGGCCAATGTAATAACTATTCTTGAATTAATATGTTATTTATCTTTATGTCGAGCAGACATATCAATTACAGGACTTAAGAAACTTTTTATGCATTTCGCTGCCTTTATATCTTTATTATTGTTCTCTTGCTCATCCGTGGAACAAAAATCACCCCAAGCATACGATTTTAGCAAGCCTTCTAATGTCTTCGAATTGCCAGAAGAACTGAAAGAGGTTTCGGGAATAGTATATTTAGAAGACGAATTGCTCGCTTGTGTGCAAGATGAAGTAGGTGCAATATATTATTACAACCTTAAGTCGGAAAAAATTACTGACAAGCAAGGATTTGCAATAGAAGGGGACTATGAAGACATTGCCAAAAAAGGGGATGTTTACTATATATTGAAAAGCAACGGCACTATTTACGAAAAGACCGATTTAGAAATAAAAAAATTTCCCACTGATTTAAATGAAAATGACAACACAGAAGGCCTTTGCTTTGATGCTGCTGCGGACAGGTTGCTTGTTGGATGTAAAAATAACAAAGGAGATTCGGAGACAAAAAGAATCTATAGCTTTTCACTTTCGGATTACAAACTTTCGAGCCAGCCTGTAATCAAGTTTAAAGAAAGTAAGCATTTTCGCATCACTGCTTTGGCCATACACCCTATAAACAAAGAGCTGTATGTGCTGTCGTCTAACGCTGTAATTATTATTTTGGATAATACCGGAAAGATTAAAGGGAAGTACAATTTGGACGCAATGTTATTTCAGCAACCTGAGGGAATTTCTTTTGCCACTAATGGAGATCTTTATATTTCTAATGAAGCGAAGTCTAGCAATGCTACGATTGTAAAATATAATTTTCTTAAAAAATAATTCACCAGACCACTTATAATAAAACCAAGCACCCAATGAATAAACTACTTTTTTTATTATTCATACCCTTCATATGTCTTTTTGGCTGCAGTAGACCTGTTTATATTAGTAAAGAACACAAAGATTGGAAGACCGTTGAAAGCCCAGATTCTACACACCTTATTCATACTGTATACCTCATTGGAGATGCCGGAGATCCCAACCTCCAGAAAATAGAACCTACTTTCAAACTACTAAAGTCACAAGCGGATAAAGACAGCAATAGTTCTATGGTTTGGCTGGGCGATAATATCTATCATGATGGACTGCCTGCTGAAGGCGACCCAACTAGGGAAAATGCCGAGAAAAAAATCAATGAGCAGATAAATATCTTAAGCGAATACAAAGGCAAGGCGTTCTTCATCTCTGGTAACCATGACTGGGACTACATGGGGGCAGGTGGGCTCAGTGCTGTAAGGCGTCAGGAGAACTATATAGAAGCTAAAATGGGAAAAGGCAATACCTTTATTCCTGATAACGGTTGCCCTGGTCCTTTCAAGGTAAAATTGCAAGGTAATATCATTTTACTAGCTGTTGACTCTCAGTGGTGGTTGCATGATCACACAAAGCCTTATGGACGAGGGGGAGACTGTGATGCGGAGGATGAATATGATTTCCTAGCACAATTGAAAGATTTTATTGAGTCTAACAAAAATCGACACATCGTTGTCGTAGCGCACCATCCATTGTATAGTAACGGAAATCATGGTGGGTTTTACACAGTACTTGATCATCTTTTTCCACTGAGGTTGCTTCAGAGAGGCTGGTTGTCTTACATTCCTCTACCTGGTCTGGGATCAATTTATCCCTTGCATAGAAAATTTGGTGGAGTGTCTCAAGACATTCCACACTACAAATACCAAAGGTACATAAGTGCCATTCTGGGGGTTTTGAGCGAGTATGACAACGTCACGTATGCGGCCGGTCATGAACATTATTTACAATACCACAAGGTTAACAATCTAAGTCATATCATCAGTGGGTCAGGTAGTAAACTAACGCCGGTGAAGGGGGGCGACGAGACGAGCTTTGTGAGGTTTCATAAGGGTTTTGCCAAGGCCATGTATTATGACAATGGTGATGCTTGGGTAGAATTCTGGACACCTGATGGAGATGGAGATAAAGGCACGTTGGAATTCAGGACCAAATTATACTCTCGAAAGGAAAGGGGACCAGAATTGTTCTGCGGCCTTTCAAAAATAAATTATGCGGACAGTTCTATTATTACCGCTCCGGTAAAGACCTATAAGATTTCCGGGATTGGGAGGGCGATATTGGGAAGCCACTATAGAAAAGAGTGGTCTACGCCAGTGAAAGTTGGTGTTCTTGACTTAAAGACTGAGCAAGGTGGTTTGATACCTTATGGAAAAGGTGGAGGAAAACAGTCCATCTCTTTGAAATTACGCGATCTTGACGATCATGAATTCAGCCTGAGGTCAATTTCCAAAAATCCTGCTAAGGCTATTCCTGTCGACTTTAGGAATACTTTTGTTGAGGACTTGGTAAGTGACCAGATTTCGGCGCAGCATCCTTATGGAGCTCTAGTAGTTCCGCCGTTAGCTAAGGCAGCAAGGGTCTATCATGCTACTCCGAGACTTGTTGTTGTCCCTAACGACTCATGCCTGGGACCATACAAAGAAGAATTCAAAGATATGCTCGCTTTATTTGAAGCAGACCCAGATGAAAACCAGGAAAATGTAGCCAGTTTTGGAAATTCTAAAAATATTGTAGGAACTGATAAGGTAATAGCTGAACTAGAAGACGACAATGACAACAAGGCCGATCAGCTCCTATTTGTAAGAACTCGCCTTTTTGATATGTTTTTAGGCGATTGGGACAGGCATTCCCGACAATACCGTTGGGGAAGTTTCAAGAAAGAAAAAGGCACCTTGTATAAAGTTATTCCTGAAGATCGCGACCAGGTATTTTTCAAATTTGATGGAGCCCTGCCATGGATAGCTAGCCGAAAGTGGGCCATAAGAAATCTGCAAAATTTCAATGGTGATTTCCGTGATCTAAAGGGTTTGAACTTGACAGCGAAAGACCTAGACCGCAGATTTGCCTCAGCGCCTACTGGTCCTCAATGGTTGGCCATAGCTGACTCTATGAAAAAATCACTTACGGATGAAGTGATTGAAAAGGCCATAAAAAGTTGGCCGGAAGACATCTATAAATTACATGGTGAAGAGATTATATCACATCTAAAAAAACGCCGGGATCAGTTGCCGGAGGTGGCTACAAAATACTATAATATCCTGTCAAGGTATGTTGATGTAAGGGGTAGCAATAAAAGCGAAAAGTTTTTGGTAGAAAGGCTAAATAACGATGAGACAAAAGTGACTGTATATAAGATTTCTAAAGAACGAGAAGTCAAAGACAAAATGTATGAAAGGGTTTTCAAAAGAAAGGAAACACAGGAAATAAGACTTTACGGGTTGGATGGAGAAGATGAATTCGAAGTTAGGGGAGAAGCCAATCAAGGGACACTTGTACGGATAATCGGAGGTCAGGGAAAGGACAAAATAACTGATCAGTCTAGAGTCTCTGGAATTACGAAAAAGACCGTTATCTATGACACGAAAAATGACAACGTAATTGATGGAGGGAAGGAAACGAACATGGAGCTTTCCAAGCACGACAAAGTAAATGATGAGACTTTAGACCAATTTAGATACAACTATTTCGGACCGCAAGTGACTATGTTCTTCAATCCTGATGACGGTGTATTCTTGGGTGGAGGATTTTCTTATAAAAGATATAAGTTTAGAGGGATACCTTACAACCAAGAACACAGACTTGTAGGGAGTATCGCAACTGGTACGGGTTCCGCTGTACTCGAATATGATGGAACCATTCGCAATCTCATTAGTAGTATTGACTTAGTGACTAAGGCAAGAATCTTTGCACCTTCGTACGTAATGAACTATTTCGGGTACGGCAACGAAAGCAAGTTTCTGAAGGGCGTCGACAGTATTGATTACTACAGGATAAGGCTCAATCATTACCACATCAATCCTTCGTTCAACAAAAGTTTAACAAGGTATTTTACCATAGGTCTAGGGCCTAAGTATGAATCCTATGAAGTACAAGAACCTGAAGGAAATTCGGTATTGAGAGATTCTTTAGAGCTAGGGAATAACGAACTCTATAATATCAATCATTACATCGGATTGAGAGGTTTTTTCAGGTTAGGAGCTGTTGACAACCAGATTAACCCTTCACGTGGTATGATACTTACGGCAGAGGCTAACTTTAACAAGCAGATCACAAATTTGAAGACTTCTTATTCTCAATATCTATCTGAATTTATTTTTTACATAAGCCCTAACATTTCACGTCAGCTTACATTTGCAGGGAGAATTGGGGGCGCAATGAACTATGGCGACTTTGCTTTCTACCAGGCAAATATGCTGGGTGGGGGAAATATGTTAGGCATCATCCAGAATCTAAGAGGATATAGAAAAACAAGGTTTATTGGAGATCAGAGTTTTTACCAAAATGCAGAGGTTAGACTGGAGCTTTTGAAATTTAATTTATACTTATTGCCAGGGAAGTTTGGAATAATAGGACTGTTTGATAATGGGAGAGTCTGGGCAAAAGGGGAGAACTCTAACAAGTGGCACTCTGGGTACGGTGGAGGTATATGGCTAAATGTATTCAATAGACTAATACTTTCTGGCACCTATACTATCTCTGAAGAGGACGCCCTTACCAACATTAGATTTGGATATTTCTTTTAAATCTGGCTAGGGTTCACTTTGCCATGATGATTAAGCTCTTATTAGCACTATGTGTCTTTAGTTTTCTTGAGGTTTCAGGACAGAACGACAGCATCATTGTTAAAAATAAAAAAGAATATTGCAATCCTTCCTTGGTAGGAATGTCAAGGGCCAAGGCTTTCTCTGTGGGCTATGAAAGAGTCTTTGATACCGAGATTTCGTCTACTTCTAGAGATACCTCCATAGGTTCTTCAAATTCCGTCATAGATAGGAATAATAGGTTTGAGATAAAACTTAAATTTCCCATGTGGATAAAACCACGGTTGAAAGTCATCGGGGGATTTAGGTATGAGTTCCAGGAATTTGTATTTAAGGATAAGCAAAATTTAGATTACGACTTTTACAGAAATATATCTGACCGTCATCTTCAATCTATTGGGCTCAACATAAGTGTTTTAAAGCCCTTGAATGAGATCTCCTATTTTGGATTGCACGCTACAGGAGATCTGAATGGAGACTACAATTCTAAACATCTCCCTTCTTCATCCTTTATCAAATATTCTATATCAGCGGTATATGGCTGGAAGCGATGTCCTACTAAAACCACTGGAGTGGGAATTTATATCAACTATGCCTTGGGACGAAGGTCTGTTTTTCCAGTGGTTATTTATAACAATACCTTTTCCAAGAGATGGGGTTTGGAGATGATATTCCCTGCAAATGCACGAATTCGGTATAATGTTTCAAAAAAGACCTTGTTGTTTGCAGGTTATGAAGTAGAAGGTGCGAGTTATAATTTGGGAATAGACAGTCCACCGTTAGCAAAGTATCCTACCCTTCAGTTGAGAAAATCTAATGTAAAACTAAAACTGGAGTTTGAGCAAGAAATCTACGACTTCCTTTGGATTGGGATAGCTGCCGGAATTAGACAGCCACTAGGCTTCAACGTAACTGAACGGGGTGATAAAGGTCCTGCCATCTCATTGACCAACCTGAGGATTTCGGAAGGAGAGCGATTGATAAATACAAGATTGTCCGCTGCACCTTATATAGAATTCATAGTATTTCTAGTGCCGCCACGGAAACTTGAAGACAGGGTTTTGAACAGGGAATAAAATTTTTACCCCATGAGTAATGATTCCCCTCCGTCAATATAAATAGGTGTTCCTGTGATATGGCTTGCTTTGTCAGAAGCCAAGAATGCTACTAGCTGGGCGACTTGTT
>DASVUU010000564.1:0-2921 GCA_036386935.1 Cytophagaceae bacterium
GATTTTGCGTTATTATGAGGTAAAAAGGAGGGTAGAGCAAAGGTTGAAAACAGAGGCCGAGGCTGTTTTCAGAGCTAAAGAAGATTCCGGGTTAAACTGGAGTGAGAAGGCTGGCTTCGGGAGGCATTTACGGTTTATAAAATTCAAAGAAATTAAACTGACGGACAGAATAAATACGACGTATCCCAAAATTTATTGCCGATTATGAACATAACGAGAATAAGCACAAAGCCAGGAAACAATCTCATACACTAATGAGAAGATCTATTATTCCTCTTGGTCAGGAAGAAAGACTAAAGAATACTAGTAGTATGGAAATAGACCCGGCCTCCAGCCGGATCTATTCTAATATCAATGGTGTACTAGAGGACGAGCAACTTATTTGTATAAATCGAACCCTTTGTTTCTATTGTAATTAAGTAAGTACCCGCACCTAACCGTCGTAGAGAAATCTGATTTTGAATGCCAGAGCAATTTTCTTGGAGGACTTCTTCGCCGAAGATATTTCTTATAGAGATTTTTTTGTCACTATACTCTGATGTGCTATGGATATCCAACAAATCTGTAGTGGGGTTTGGGAAGATATTAATATCTGTGTTTGCCTTTTGAGAAGTTTTTGTAGGAATCAATTTTGAATAGTAAGCTTGGCTAAAATACCCTTTTTCCCACTGCGCAGTAGTTGGATTCCAGGAGGATATTTCTGAGGATGAAATAGAGCCTTTCGCTGAGAGGTCTTCAAGTTCCTCAAAAGGTATACAAGTATTATTGACATTATACATTGGAGAAAACTTCAATTCATTTTTGGACTCTCTTTGCCAAACTCCCTTGATAACATCCCAAGAGAAATCGAGGAAGCGGGAAATGTTGCCATTCTCATCATAGGTTGTTTCTCTTTTATTTAAGGGAATTTGGTCATTTAGCCTATTGCGCCTGACACTATAGCTTGTCTGTTGCCCTAGTTCATTATACTTGAATTCTACAATAGTTTCGTTCTCGTATAGATTATTTCTTCCGTTCCATTGAATTTGAGCTATAGAGTCTAGCCATTGTTTTTCATTGTAGTAATAAATGCTTCGTGTATATTCCTCAAGTGTCCTTTGACCGTAATTGGGAACGAGGAAATCGTAACCAGAGATATTGCCCAAACTGTTATAGCTATATATATACTTGTATGCAGGTTTCATGCTGCCTGATGCAGAATCAAACCGTTGCGTCTCCCGGCTGATCAATCTATTCCCTTCATAGTTATTCACTTCGTGCTGCATCTTCACCCAGGCTTGCCTAGGATTCTTTTCATAGGATATTACTTCAGACTTCTGTCTGTCTATGTAAGTATAAGAACTGCTATCCTGATATATATTATTTCTTCTACTGTACAAGATATGGTTTACAGTCCCATCTATATTATGGCGGAAGGTATACTTAAAGCTGGGTACTTGTACTCCATCCCGGGTAATAAAATCGACAATGCTGTCTATTTTGTATTCATACTCGCTAGCTTCCCTAAAATTTGAAGATTTACTTTGCTTTCCATGCGGGTTATTGTTGTAGGTACCTAAGGAAGGAATAACCCGTTGTGACCAACCAAAAAAAGGAGAGCTTAAAATGATGAGACAAAATAGAGTGTAGACAAAATGCTTTTTTAGCAGGATCATAGATGTTTAGTTTTAAATTAATACGAAAAAAGAGGACTACTTAGACCACCCCAATATGGGAAGGACTTGGGCGATGGAATGAATAAATGCGTGATGGCTTAATATAAATATCAATGTGGTTTCAATTAGAGTCTTCTGCCGACCTTATAAATGGAAGGATTACTGGGTCTTTCTTTCAGATTATTAAAATAAGACGGTTAGACGAGGAATCTTAAATAAATATTTCTTACTTGGTGTGCTAACCATTTCAGTAATCTATATTTTTATTAACCTTAAAACTCTCTTTCTTATTAAAAATATACCTGAAGGACACCTCGCCAACAAAACTAGTAAGGTTAAACTGCCCGGCATGTAGATAGGCAATCCTAAAATTCTTCTTTTGCCATCCAGCCATTAATTGAACGCCATAATAGCCTGCCCAGCTAGTTCCCCAAACAAACTGTTTGTATCTAAAATTTAAATTTATGAGCATGTAGTTGGATATGGCACTATACTCCTGATTACTAGACTTGAAATGCTCTTTAGATCTACCTAAAACCAATTGTGGTGAAAACCCAAACTTGGAGTCCTCTCTCTTTTGAAAATTATAGCCCAGTTGAAGGTATCCATGGGGGCCGCTTGTAGCAGTATAGCCTCGTCGTTCACCAAACCATCCGATACCCCTGTAATTTCTGAAATTACCATCGAAATGATAAGAAGCACCTATATAGAATTTACTGGCATTAAAAGATAAACCCAGCCTTGCTCCAGGACTGAACGATGTGTTTACCGGTTCTGATTTGTGAGATAAATGCTGATAGTTGGTGTTTTTTATGTTGCCGTTAATTTCTACAGCAGGCGAGAGTGTATACTTGCCTTTGAAAGAAAACTTTGGAGCAAAGGACAAACCTAAATTTATGTTGTCAGTATTATCCGTAGTAGGCAAGTCGGAGTCGTTTCTAAATGAATTAGTATAACTTCCCTGGATTCCTATTCCTGAACCGATTTTTGGAACAAATTTATCAAAGGAAAGGGAAAGGTTCTTCCGTCTGTACTTATATACTCGTGACCCAAAGCCTTCAAAGTTCGTTGACACTAAATAAGCACTTGTTCCAATGCGAGGGCTTCCCACTGCCCCAGCAAAGGCTGGATTAAACTGCATGGGAAGAGTCCCAACTAGAGAGGACTGGGCGTTCAAAGGAGAAATGTAAAAAAACATTGCACCTATTGCTAAATTTTGAACATAGAGGATCAGGGAACAAATTTTCATTAGGGTTTAATATGGAA
>DASVUU010000565.1:0-1647 GCA_036386935.1 Cytophagaceae bacterium
TAACAAAGCTTATTAGCCTCTCCAAGATGTTTAACTTAACAATAAAATATTTCTAAAGTTATGCAATAAAGATTTCAGTGTTTTGATATAAAATAAAAATATGCTAAAAATGAAGAATTTATATACCATTATATTTACCACTTTACTCTTTTTTTCCAGCTGCAGCACGGTCCCGGTAACAGGTCGAAGACAGCTTGACCTTGTACCACAATCTCAGGTTTTAGCTTTAAGTCAATCATCCTATCAGGATTTTATGTCTAAGAATAAACTGTCAGCAGACGCCCAAAACGCAGCAATGGTAAAACGTGTAGGACAAAATATAGCCAATGCTGTGGAAAAATATATGCGTGACAATAATATGAGCAAGGAATTGAAGGGGTATACTTGGGAATTTAACCTCGTCGATGATAAGGCAGTCAATGCCTGGTGTATGCCAGGTGGGAAGGTTGTGGTCTATACAGGGATACTTCCTGTGGCTCATGATGACAAGGGCTTAGCAGTGGTAATGGGACATGAAATAGCACATGCTGTAGCCAAACATGGTAATGAAAGAATGAGCCAGGGACTGACTGCCCAGCTTGGGGGCGTCGCTCTGCAGATAGCATTGAGAGATAAACCTGCATTGACCCAGAATCTTTTCTTTTCAGCTTATGGAATTGGATCACAAGTTGGAGTTTTACTTCCCTTTAGCCGACTACAGGAATCAGAAGCAGACGAGTTAGGCTTAGTATTTATGGCGATGGCCGGATACGACCCTAACGAGGCGGTGAGTTTTTGGCAGAGGATGAATGCGCAGCAAACAGGAGGCAGTCCGCCTGAATTCCTCTCTACTCACCCAGCCCACGAAACAAGGATAAAGGATATTCAAAAACATATTCCCAAAGCGATGACCTATTATTCAAAGACAACAGCCACCAAGTAATCTCAGTAAGTCTGATGGGCCAAAGTTCTCCCTGAACTTTGGCCCATTATTTATACCAATTATTTTTTATCAAACCGTTATTGTAATACTGCAAATAAGCCTTCAATTCCTTCGTATACTCGGTAACCTTTAAATTTTTAAATTTTTCATTTTTAAAACTTAAAGTACTATCGGGGTAAGGGAGAAGCTCTGTTTTTAAATCACTTGGGCTAAATTGAAGGTATCCATCAGATTTTATTAGGTTAAACCTGTTCGTTCCCCAACTGAGACAGATGGCATGACCCTCATTGACAGTATCCAATACAGAATGGCCGAAAAGTAGACTAACTTTAGGGTCTATATCTAAGTATTCCAGTACGGTTGGCATGATGTCGACATGTTGAGTGATTTTATTTCTGATGACACCTTTTTTATTCCTTGAGGGATGAAATAGAAGCAAAGGCACATTGAACTCCCCCTTTAAGTCATTTCGTCTAATGCGTTCCTGAGTGTGATCGGCGGTTATTACAAAAAGGGTATTTTTATACCATGCTTGTTTAGCAGCTGATTGGAAGAAAGCTTTCAGGGCCATGTCCGTGTAGCCGATAGTTTCTATTATATCAATTGGTCCCTTCTGAAACATTCCTTTATATTTTGATGGGATGGTATAGGGCTGGTGAGAACTGAGGGTGAATACTCCAGAAATAAACGGTTGAGGAAACGAAGAAAGTTTTTTTGAAAAATAT
>DASVUU010000566.1:0-9154 GCA_036386935.1 Cytophagaceae bacterium
GCCAAGTTTATCATTGTTTTTTATGGCCAGCTACCTGACCATTTAAAATTCAAATATTGTACTGCGCCTTCATTTTTAAGGATAATTAAATTGCTCAAATACCAAAAGGCGTTAGTTATTTTAAATCCTAGCCCCGTTTTGTCGCTGAATAATCATTTCAATCACCTTTCAGCCTTTAGATATATAGAAATTCCTTACAAATATTATATTGCATAAAGTATTTTCTTTATTCAAATTATGAAGATTAGCCATTCATTATTCATCTTTCTACTTTGCCCCCTGATTTTTTCCTGTGCCCCGTCCCGATTTGTGAAGCCTCTTGAAAAAGGCCAGAAGGCAGTGAGCTTAAACCTTGGCGGCGGACTGTTTGATTTTGGTGGCGTTACCATGCCGATGCCTCTTAGCTCGATTACGTATGGCTACGGCTTGAAAGAAAAAACGACTTTATATGGAAGCCTTCATACCACCTCTCTGCTATTTGGCGTCGGGCAAATAGACCTAGGCGCCGTCCATCAATTAAAAGCACAAGACAATTGGGTCCCAGCAATCACGGTCTCTCCCATGGCCAACATGGCCATTGACCGTTGGGAAGGAAGATTCAAATTTTGGCCACAAGTAGACGTGAATATGTACTGGCATTATTTACAGAAAAAGAATTTCATATATACGGGTCTGATGAATTGGTTTGACATTACCAATCAAAATCCTCACCGGTCAAAGTCGTTTGCTTATATATGGGCCCCAATGGTAGGACATACTTTCGTTAGGTCAAAAATGAACTACAATCTTGAGCTTAAGTATATCGCACTAAACAGGAGAAACGACCAAAGTGTCGTGGCCTATAAAGGCATCAATGGACATGGCGTTATAGCGATATATTTTACGGTAATAAGGAAATTTTAGAATTCATGGAAGCTATAAAAATGATGATAAAAAGAACACATTTTATTATTCTACTAGGATTGATCACAACCTCTTGTTTTCGCTTGGACGACAACTTGTTCAATAAAAAAGTATTGGAAAATTACCAGTTGGATGCCTACACTGGCGAAATTGACTTCAAACTACCCTCGTCATACAATATCCCTGATTCCCTGATTCACAAGATTACCTTTCCTTCAAGATCTGAAGGAGACAATAAAGATTACAAACTTTATGGAGTTTATATTGGCGATATAGCTTCCATCTCTTCAGACACAGTCATCCTCTATTGCCATGGCAACAAATGGCACATTGACTTTTATTGGGAAAGAGCAAAACTAATGGCGAATTCGGGATATAAAAATAAGTATGGCGTACTAGTTTTCGATTATCGAGGCTACGGAATGTCTGAGGGTAAATCTGATGAAGAAAGTTTATATGCGGATGCAGATGCTGCATTGAAGTGGCTTCAGAGCAATGGCGCCTCCCAAGATCGCATCGTGATGTATGGCTTTAGCATGGGAAGCTTCCCAACGGTAGAATTAGCGTCAAACCCAAGAAGCACCGGGGTCACAAAAGTTATTCTGGAAGCGCCCTACGCATCTGCCAATAATATGGTGGAAGATGCTACAGGGATGGGCGTGCCCGGTTCTTATGTGACGAACTTGGAGATAGACAACGCCTCAAAGATCTCGTCCGTAAGCCAACCGTTCATGTGGTTGCATGGCCTGCAAGACGGCTATTGCAACATTGAAACTGAGGGTCGTAAAGTTTATAACAATTACAAAGGGTCATATGCTGAAAAACATATTATCGAGGATGCAGATCATAGCAACGTTCCTTTGAGGATGGGATATGAAGCCTATACTGAGGCCATAGATAAGTTTATTACCAGGTAGCGCTAAGATTTAATTGATTCGAGTGCTCATTTAAAAATTCAAAGCAAAATTCAATCATATGGGCAATACTAAAAAGAAGCTTCCTAAGGTAGAATGTGAAGCTATTTTGAATCTTCTTCAACTTCGTTTTGAAAAAAACATGGAACGTCACAAAGGCGTCGAATGGGCGGGTTTACAATCAAAGTTAGAACACAACATTGAAAAACTGTGGTCACTGAATGAAATGGAAAGAACCGGCGGCGAACCAGATGTCGTTGGTTATGACCAAAAAACCGACGAGTACATTTTTTACGACTGTTCCTCCGAGAGTCCTAAAGGCAGAAGGAGCGTTTGTTTTGACCGTGAGGCACTTGAATCAAGGAAGGAGAATAAACCTAAGGCGAGTGCTATTGAATTAGCAACTGATATGGGCATCAACCTATTGACCGAGGCAGAATATAGGCAATTGCAGAACCTTGGAGAGTTTGACACAAAGACATCAAGCTGGGTACAGACTCCCGCAAAGATAAGAGATCTTGGCGGTGCCTTGTTTTGCGACCGTCGCTACAACCAGGTATTTTTGTATCACAATGGTGCTGAATCTTATTATGCAGCCCGAGGGTTTCGCGGGTCACTCAGGGTCTAATATCCATTGAAATTTCCCTTCAGAATTAATTATTAAAGTCAAAGTTCAATCCATAAGGTAGATATTAAGCATATTGTATCAACACCAATCACAGCCCGTAAAATTTTTAATCAACAGGACTCACCGTTAGGATTCAACTTTATTCCTTTATACCAATTCCACCCAGTATTTCGAGCTCCTGCCCTTTGGTGGGCATTCCGTCTAGCAATGGCATCGCTTTCATTATCAACTCTCTTACGCCTTCCACTTTGAGTGAATTGTCATGGTCTTCCTTGCTGTCCCAGATCTCTGTAACAAATACAATATTGCTTTCATTTCTGTCCACTGCAATGACATACAACCTACAACCCTTTGCACTTGATACTAGCTTCGAAGCCTCGATCAATATTTCTGCAAGCTCGTTCTGTTGACCTTCTTTAGCTGTTAGCTTTCCGTTTAAGAGATATTTATTCATATGGTTGATTTTTTAAAGTTGAACTAGGGCAAAATAAATACTATTTACGCTATCTCAATTCCTAGATGCAAGTTTAATTTAGTTACAGTGAGCAATAGGTTGTCTGCTACTCTTCTATTTTTAATATGCGCCGAATCGAATAATAGAATAACCCGTATCCGTCTAGTAGAATTTTTGATATTTTTAGGCGATAAAGGCAATCTTCAACCCCAAAAGGAAATTAAACGCAAATCCAAAATGTTCCGAAAAGTCAGGTCTGCTAAATTCAAATGGACGACCATGCTGCTCTCTTTCTTCTTTATGTCCGTTTGTTAAATTATATTCCCTGTAATCGTTTACCATATGTTTGTACAGGGCGCCTATTCTAAAATAGGTTCAATAATTACTTAGCGCTTTCAACGTTAGAACTCGTTACTTCGATCGGGGTATCGTCGTGCATTGATATGCCTATATATTTCGGATACCATGAACCGCCTATATTGCTACGAATGGTGGATTGGTCAATTTTTATATTTCCTGTGTGATTGTTCGAGACAAAAAATATCCCGGAACCGTAGGCATTTACTTCATTTTTTTCAATCACCGATCCTAATATCGTAAGGGTCATTTTATTTCCATCGTTGTAGATAGCGCCGCCGCTTCCACCTCCCGGCGTTCCCGCCTGGGCTGGATTCCCGCCCTTACCGATCGCTTTATTGTAGGAAAACAAACTATTTGTTATCGTCCATGAAACCATAATGCTACTGATGGCACCACCGTTAGAACCTTGGTTGCCAAGGCCCTCCCTGCCTCCAAAGGTGCAATTAGTTATATAGGCTGGCAAATCATTGTATTGACTAAAAGCTCTAATCGCGCCTCCACCAACATCAGGTCCGGTTGGGCCACATACATTGTTGAAAAATCTACAATTCACTGCTTTAAAGCGTCCACCGCGAGCCCATATTGCTCCTCCCCCGTCATATTCTTTGTCAGCGATCGAATTCCCATTTGCAAAAGTAATATTTTGTACCGTTAGCCTTGGATGATCCTGGTTTTGACAATGGTCAGTTGTCCAGTTTTGATTTTTGTCGCAGGTATTCATATAAAGAATCCGCGTTTTCCCCTCGCCACTCAAGGTTATGAGCCCGCCACCATCGATAATAACATCGGGCAAAGCATCATTAAAAACTTTCGCAGGACGATCCATCTTTATCACCATTGGGCTTGGGCCACAGTTAAATGTAATTTTTCCTCCTTTGCTAATTGCAGCTACGACTGCGTCACACGTGCAGCTTGCTGGAGTGCCATTGCCAACAACTTGATTTGGAGATGTGACATTCTCAAGGCCAGCTCCCGATGGTATCGCCGCCTTACCCTCCGGATTGCCCGCTGGGGGGCCGTCCATTGTATTTATAACGGGAACAGGGATCGATGTTGATTCGGCAACTACCGGTTGTTCTTCATCATTTTTATTACAGCTTAATAATAAGGAGGCTAAGAAGCATAGAAAGACCATCAGCGTTTTCTTAAAATACATTTGCATTGCGGTCATAAGGAATCAGTTTAACTTAAATTAGGTGAAATTATTAGCTTTCACAATTTTGAGCAATGACAAACTGAGATGGTAAACAACTCTTGTATATTTTCAGGTGTATTAAAATTGTAAAATATATTTTCTCCCGCCAAAGAATAAATAAGGGGTCCAAAAAGGAAACTCGTTGACCAATTGTATCAATAATCCCCATTAAATGGGGGGGCTTTGTATCGCTTAAACTAACTTCTTTGTAACTTACTAGCTCGTAAGAGGACCAAATTTACTTAACTTTTTCGATTAAGGGTTGACTAATTAGATAAAGATAAAAGGTAAGCATGCCTAATGCCGCCAAGGGAGGAGCTTTGTAATGTTAATGATATTAAATACCTTTTCAGAACTCTCTGATTAGTTATAAGGATAAGCTTTGTCCACAAAAAAGGGGTTCCCATATCTCTACTAACACTAACTACTACCATTGACAAACTTACCTTGATGCCGGATAGGCATCAGCCTGATTAGAATTGGTTATAAAAGAGATTAGCTTAAATTATCAATTTTAAAAAATAATAGACATATTCATTTTCAATATCAGGATTATGTGGAAAGAAGAAAACGATAAGCTAACAAAAACGATAGAATTTAAAGATTTTGTAGAGGCCTTTGGCTTTATGACCAAGGTAGCGCTCATCTCCGAGAAGATGAATCATCATCCATACTGGTCAAATTCTTACAATAAAGTAAACATTGAACTATCGACTCATGATGCAGGCAACACCGTTACAGACAAAGATCATGCGCTTGCAAAGGCAATCGATACGTTATTATAGAACCTTTATTTGCGTTGAACTATCGTTAAGACGCAGTCGTCTCCTAAAAATGTCTTAACTTCAATATATCTTTCCGAAAATTCCCGGTTATCCTCTCTCATTGGCTACTGAACTTATAACTGACGAAGAAATCTACCAAAAGGTCATTCTAGAAATGGTGCCTGCAACAAAAAGATTTCTCTGGATTGGCACCGCCGATATCAAGGACTTGTATGTAGCGAAAGGAAAGAAAATGGTGCCTTTTTTAGAAATTCTTTCTGATTTGCTGCGAAAAAATGTGGAAATCCGTTTGGTATATGCCAAAGAACCAGGGCCGGCCTTTCGCAAAGATTTTGACAAATATCCAAACCTGGTTCATGGGTTAGAACAAATGCATTGCCCGCGAGTCCACTTCAAAACTATAATATCTGACGGGAAGAAAGCCTTCACAGGCAGCGCCAACCTCACTGGCGCGGGCGTAGGTGCGAAAAGCAAAAACAACCGAAATTTTGAGGCCGGTATACTCACCTCAGACCCGGTATTTGTTGATAAGCTGATGAATCAGTTTGACACCCTCTGGATAGGTCAAAATTGTAAACCATGCGGTAGAAAGGAATATTGCACAGAGTGGCAGCAGTTTGATTTAAAGAGAGTGAAGTAAATTGAAAAGAGAAACAGAGGATGATGTTGAATTCTTCTAAGCCCTTAATTGCAGTTAAAACACCATCTTTGTTAGCCCCTAGTCTTTCCAGTATATTGTTTTTTTTAACCCTTAAGATTTTTTAAATGAAAATCAGTTTTCTAATAACGATGGTCTTCGTTTCCTTTCTTTGTTCTTGCAAAAAGGAGAAAGTAGAGGACTTGCCAGCGCCGAGCCTACCGGCTACAAAAGCTAAAATAAGAAAAGATTCAATTTCTTATACCGTTGATGGCATTCTATACACGTCAAATGGATTTGAACGAGGGGTATTTGGCTCTGGAAGGGGAAATGAGATAGTTTTTTCAAATATGTTGACAGGAATAGAAAATG
This sequence comes from Cytophagaceae bacterium, assembly GCA_036386935.1. Classification (GTDB taxonomy): domain Bacteria; phylum Bacteroidota; class Bacteroidia; order Cytophagales; family Cytophagaceae; genus DASVUU01. The sequence continues at coordinate 6,249 of DASVUU010000566.1, forward strand.
CTGATTCATCTATATACTTTACAACCCAAACCTTTGGCTATAGAGATGACAATCCAGATTATAAGAATAGTCGATACTTCAGCTTTCAGATCCAGTTCAATAGAAAATATGGTAAAAAACAACTTTTTCCCAAAGAGGCCGAATTCACTAACTATCCTGTAAATGAAATAGATTTATATAAGTTAGGAGAACATCCCTACGCCGAAAGAGCGGAGGCAAAGGACGGTATTGAAATAATGATCTCCAGCCGCAATTTTGGACAGGATTTTTTTGGAACTTCCTTCATGCCGTTTTCCGAAACTAACCATACATCAATCGGTCAGCAGCCGCAAGAAAATTCAAAGTTTAATGTAATAAGCTTGGATACCCTTGTCAACGGAGAAATAATAATGGAGGCTACCTTTAATGTAAACATTTTTGATCGAGATCGAGCAAAACTTCTAAAAGTTGAAGATGGGTTCCTGAGAATACCCGTATTCCTTTACTCAAAGGAATAGTGAGGCAAAGACAAAAAAATACCCAGGCCAAAGTTATTTTTGTCCTGGGTATTAAAGCCTATTACGCTATCGTTAAGCTTTCACCAGCTTTTACTATAATCGTTTTCTTAAAATCTAAAGTAGCCTTATTACCAGCTACTGTTGCAGAGGAAAGCTTTTTACCTCCTAGAGTAGCCTTGATATAAGTCGAAGCTAAATTGAAATCTGCAAGGTTAATTTTCTTCACGTTCATATTTCCACTAAGTACATTGATGGTTACTTTGCCATTGTTAGAGTCAACGTTAGCGGTACCAGTAGCAAAAGAAAAGAACATTTTGAAATTCTTGTCTGGGAATTTCGGGGCGAACGAATATACTTCTTGATTTACACTTAAGCCCAACATGGCATTCACGATGCCCCAAGCTGACATAGATCTAAAATAATGTCCACCAAACTCTTGATGGTCGAAATATCTTCCTGCTTTTCTATAACGGTCATCTACTGTCTTTACTACTTGCAATGCTTCATTATACATGCCTTCATATAGTAAAAATGAAGCAAATGCCAATTCTACACCGGACCAGCAAGTATTTGCCTGGTCTACCCAAATATCTTTTGCGACATCCATTACAAAAGTATCTACCGGCCAGGAACAATTACGCAGGCCAAATTTTGGCCGATATGACTTTTCAAGAATGGACTTCATGGCAATTTTTACGTGGGCAGGTTCTAAAATATCACCTAGCCCTGACCAACGTGCGGCCCATTGTCCTATGATTTGGTCGGTTAGGCAGCCTTCATCTAATCCAGAGATGTCTTTCGTAATCTCCTTTCCAGCGCCATCTTTTATTTTGTAAACTTTAAGATCACTGTTGTATAAACGATAGTATTTACCATTCCAAAGTTTTTCCTCTGCAAGCTTTTTCCCTTTATCAAAAATCGCCTTGTATTTTTGCTGAGAAGCGGTATCTCCCATTACTTTGGCGCCTTCTACACAGCTAGCCAATGCGCAGAGCCACTGTGATTGGATGTAAGTAGCCATGCCATACATCGGAAAGTTATCATAACTACTCATGATACCAGTCATATCAGGTTGTTGGTCGCCATTTAAATCACGCTCACGCAATACGTAATCCATTGCCTTCTTGATGGAAGGCCACATTTCCGTGAGGTATGCTTTGTCATCTGTCCAGAAAAAGTCTCTAAGCGCCATGACTGTGTATTGAGCATGCAAGTCTAGTCGCTCACTGACCACGTAACCTGTAGCATTTACCGCCAACATCATTGCATCTGCAAATCCTTTTTCAAAGCTATGTCTGATCTCACCACCTTCGTGCTGTAAAAGCTTATGTATCCGCATCGTAGATTTGGCAAGGTCAGGAAACAGTGAAGATATCATGACCCCGCCATACATATTTACGTCGGTCGTTCCTACGGGTCCCCAATTTTGGTGTTGAGTAATTCCCTCCAAAACTCCAAACTCCATTTTCTTGCTCAATACCCCGCTGGTCACAAAGGTATTTAACTGTGAATTGATCTGGTCGAGTACAAATGTTGGTAATGTGCTCGCATAGAAGTTGTCCACGAAAGATTGAGATTGCTTTGAAAGAGTGGCTTTGTTAGTAAAGTAATAAGCCATTGCCTCTTTCGAATCCTTGAAGAAGTTTTGATAGTAATGCCCTACATTGACCTTTTGCTTCGCATCATAGTTGTTAGGAAAATGCCAAGACATGACAAAAGAATGGTTGAACGACTCTCCATTGTTGAGCCTTTTAGAGTATGCTAACGTATTGAAAGTCCTATGTGAACCACGTTTCTTTCCAGTTTTCTCGTCAACCCCATTTCTCCCCTTGGTTTCCGGCATCCATTCAGGCACAGATTTGTGCTCTTTAAGAATAGAATCGATGCCATCGGTATCGTTGATGTTCGGAAGAGTTTTGTTCCGCAATACATATTCATAATAGGGATGTCGAGACTCCCATCCCACATAATAAGTGGACTCTGGATTCAGTGATGCAAAGCTCAAGGTTCCAAAAGAACTCATTTTAGAGTCTTGGTCGCCAGTGCTTGCAATGTTTTCGACATAGCCAGCTGTTTTGTTTATTTCGTTTACATAGTATTTGTCCATGGTATCATACCCGACAAGATGTCGGAAAGATCCCAAAAGCATTATGTCGACAGGTTTGGACGATTTTGATTTTACTTTAAAATCAAAATTCATAATTGGCAAAGAAGAATTTTTAATGTCATGAGGTATGAACGGGCTGTGCGCCACTAGCTCAATATCAAAAGGCATTTCCGAATCTGAAAATTTTAGATTTGTAAACGGAAATCTAGCACTGTATTCTATTTCTTCTATGCCTGTCAACCATGGAAACTCATATACATGCATTCCAATTGACGCAGCTTGATACCCTTCGTCAATCTGTA
>DASVUU010000567.1:0-1621 GCA_036386935.1 Cytophagaceae bacterium
TTGAGTGTATAAGAACTTGTATCCTTACAGCCATCCTTACTTGAAGCGACTAAAGTAACCATGTACTCACCTGGTTCAGAATAAGAATAAATTGGATCTTTCTCGGTTGAAATCCCTTTCTTATCTCCAAAATCCCAGTAATAGTTTTGCGATTTTTGAGACTTATTTACAAAGTCAATGGCCTTTCCTGGTGAAATGAAAGAGGAAAGGGTGTCAATCATCGCAGTAGGCATGGTGGCTGTCGTGATTAAACTATCTTTTGAACTTGAGCATCCCTGCGAATTGCTCACTGTCAATTTCACCAAATACTCTCCTCCACTCAAGTAACTATGAAAAGGGTCTTTCAATGTAGAGACCGAATCGTCACCAAAAGCCCATAACCATCTCTGTATAAGAAGTACATTACCATCAGAAGAATCTTTGAAGGCTATTGTGTTATTTAAACAAATCTTATTATAACCAAAATGGACTACTGGAAAATCGTTGGTATTTACCTTAATTTCCCAAATTGCACTGTCTGATGTACCATCTTCTGAACTAACAGTTAGTTTTACCGAATAAGTACCTGCACTCCTATAGGTATGTATTGGACTTTGCAAGGCACTGGTCGTCCCATCACCTAAATCCCACTTCCAAGAGGATATTTTAATATTGCTCATTGTGGAATCGGAAAAGGAAATAGTATTATTTGTGCACCCACCCTTAGCACTTATATTAGGCTTTAAGAATGGAGCAAGTCGAATAGTATCGATAAAAACACCTGCACAACCTGAGTCAGACATGACCTTCATTGTAACTAAGTATTGTCCATGACTTCTATATACGTGAGTGGGACTTTGAATAGAGCTTGTAGAAGTATCTCCAAAGGTCCAACTCCAGGAAGAAATTTTGCCAGCTGACGCCCCTATAAATGAGGCGGTATCCTTTGATGATGCTATCTTATAAGTAAACTTAGCATCAGGGTACCTGCCTGCATATACATTTGTAGATAAAGAATCCACACAACCTTGAGAAGTTGACACTAAAAGGGCAACCGTATAGTACCCTCCTTTTTCGTAGACATGAACAGGCTCTTTAGAAGAAGCAAATTTTCCATCTCCAAACTTCCATTTCCAAGAAACAATGGCACCACTGCTGCTGAGGGAAGTATCTTTGAATGAAATATTATTTTTACTACAGTCGGCTAAATAGCTATAACCGGCCGTTAGGACTGCTCCAGGATACACCAAAAGGGACGTATTATCCTTCGTATTGTCGAAAGCTGTGACAGTAAGTAGTACCTTGTATGGACCGCCATCAACAAAAGTATGAGAAGGATTCTTATCTGATGAAATGCTACCGTCCCCAAAGTCCCACTTCCATGATGTAATAGGCCCATCTTTGTAGTAAGAAGAGTCTGTGAAGGCGATGGTCTTACCGCTACAAGCACCAGCAATGGTAAAATACGCAACTGGTATGGGTTTTAAGACAACTGTATCTACAGCTACTGCAGAACAACCCGAATCCGACTTCGCCAATAGTTTTACTGTAAATCTTTCTGGGGTAGCATAAAGATGGCTTGGATTAGCTAAATTACTCAAGACATTATCTCCCAAATCCCATGATCTGGAGGCAATCATCC
>DASVUU010000568.1:0-17638 GCA_036386935.1 Cytophagaceae bacterium
TTCCACCAACATTTTAGCCATTCCAATAAGATGTTTGGCTTTATTGTTAGGAAAAGAAATACTCTTGATCAGTGTATATACTTGCTCAAATGTAGCTAAGGCAAGAAACTCTGGCGAGGGAAATTGTGCAAAAATAGCTGGAGTAGTTAGATTGACCCGTTTGTCAGTACATTGGGCGCTGAGTATTACAGCAACCAATAGCTGATAGGGATTCTCATATACCAGTTCCGTCTCAGGCGCTGGCATATGAATCTCAAAATAGTCTACAAACTTTTGATAACGGTCTTTTTTCCGCATCTACATACCTAGACGGCCTGCAAATTATAGGACTTAGAATAGTTAAGAATCTTGTCAATAACTTTTACTGAAGGCTCTTTAACAATTTTTGAAATAGAACTTTTCATGGAGGTGATCTCATAGAAAAAGTCTGCGAGCTCACTATTCATAACGAGTGCATTTTCTATTTCAATTTTTTCTGTAGGTGATTTTATCTCACCATAAACATAAAGGATCACATCATTCGGGGTAAAGATTTTGGTCATAGGCTATATTCTCTTTTTGTAGTTTTTTTCTAAGGTTTATAAGAGCATACCTCATTCTACCCAAAGCAGTATTGATGCTTACTCCGGTAGCTTCGGCGATCTCTTGAAAACTCATTTCAGAGTAATGCCTCATCAAAAGAACTTCCTTTTGAACGTCAGGCAAAGTCTGTATTAACCGTCTTAAAGTTTGGTGTGTTTCATCTTTTATCTTCACAGACTCAGTAGAATCTTCTGAAAATTGCAAGGAATTGAATATGCTGCTTCCATCTTCCATTACGATAGTTGGGTATCTCTTGGCCCTTCTAAACGTATCAATAGCAAGATTGTGAGCAATCCTCAGAAGCCAGGGAAGGAATTTGCCTTCTTCATTATAATCTCCTGATTTCAATTTTTTTATAGCCTTTATGAATGTATCCTGCAAAAGGTCTTCTGCAATATAGGTATCCCTGACTATAAGGTAAATGGTGGTGTAAATTTTAGACTTATGTTTATGGAGCAATTGAGCAAACGCTGCTTCGTTCCCATGGATATACTGTGACACTAACTCTCCGTCACTTTGAATTTTTGCTTTCATTTTCAATATCACTTTTGGTTAACGTAGAGGTTTATATCATATTGTCTGTTTAAGTTTAAAATTATTTATTATAAAAAATGTGTCGTAACAATTAAAGTTAGTGAGAATTTACCAACTCTCAAATAATTAATTTGGAAATTTATTACTTTTTATTCCTAGTTTTTTGTTGCCTATTTTAGATAAAAATTTCTAAATGAAGGAGCAAAAAGTGGTAAGTACTAAAATTGACCTACAAACATTGGACCAACTTGATCCAAAAAAATATATAATTATTAAAGGAGCTCGAGTAAATAACTTAAAAAATCTTAGTGTTGCTATTTTTAGAAATAAACTTACTGTAATTACCGGGCTTTCCGGTTCTGGCAAGTCGTCTTTGGCTTTTGATACTCTATTTGCTGAGGGCCAAAGGATGTACGTCGAAAGTCTAAGTTCTTATGCCAGACAGTTCTTAGGTAGAATGGAGAAACCTGAAGTGGAATACATTAAAGGTGTCTCCCCGGCCATCGCCATTGAGCAAAAGGTAAACACCCGCAATCCCCGCTCTACAGTAGGCACCACAACAGAAATCTACGATTATCTCAAATTACTATTTGCCCGTGTAGGCAAAACGTTCTCGCCCATCTCGGGCAATCAAGTGAGGAAAGACTCGGTGTCAGATGTTGTAAACTTCATCAATACGTTACCTACCGGCCAAAAATATTCTATTCTAGCCCCAATCGTTGCCCTTGAAAAAAGGAAGAACGAGGAAGAGCTTAAACTTCTTCTCCAGAAAGGATTTACAAGGATCTTTTCCGAAAATAATTTAATTACGATTGAAGACATCCTTGCTACTCCAGCAGAAATTAAAAAATTAAAGAAGATATACATTCTAATTGATAGAGGTGCTGTTAATCCTGAAAACGAAGATGACCAATTCAGGCTAAGTGACTCTATACAGACTGCTTTTTTTGAAGGGGTTGGAGAGTGTGTCGTACATATTCCTGGGGAAGAAGAGTTAAAACATTTCTCAGATAAATTTGAAATCGATGGTCTATTATTCGAAGAACCCTCTATAAACCTCTTCAGTTTTAACAATCCTTACGGTGCCTGTAAACTGTGCGAGGGATTTGGCAAAGTATTGGGCATTGACGAGGACTTAGTATTTCCTGACAAATCACTGTCTGTTTATGAAAATGTAATTGCTCCTTGGAGAGGAGAGAAAATGCAAGAGTGGCAGATACCTCTTGTTAAGAATGGCATCAAGTTCGATTTTCCTATACACCGTCCTTATTCAGAGCTAGATCAGCATCACAAAGATCTTATCTGGAATGGAAATAAATACTTCGAAGGATTAAATGCGTTTTTCAAATATTTAGAAACTAAAACCCATAAGATTCAATATAGAGTGATGTTGTCTAGGTACCGCGGCAAAACAACCTGTCCTGATTGCAAAGGCACCAGACTTAGGAAAGACGCGTCTTATGTAAAAGTCGCCGGTCATTCTATCACAGAGATCTTATTGATGCCGATACGAGATGCTTTAGGATTATTCAGAAACCTAGAATTGTCGGATCATGAACAGAAAGTAGCCCATAGAATTATCATAGAAATTAAGAATCGTCTTGACTATATGGAAAGAGTAGGCCTTGGTTATCTTACCTTGAATCGGCTAACGGCTACACTATCAGGAGGAGAATATCAAAGAATAAAACTTGCTACTTCTCTAGGGAGCGCGCTTGTAGGATCCATGTACATTCTTGATGAGCCAAGCATAGGCTTGCATCCACGCGATACAAAAAAGTTGATCGGAGTACTAGAGACTCTTAGGGACATGGGTAATACAGTCGTGGTGGTTGAGCACGAGGAGGATGTGATGCGCAGTGCCGATCAGATCATAGATATAGGGCCAGACGCGGGTACTCATGGCGGCGAATTGGTTTTCCAAGGAAATATTGCCGAAATGAAGGTAAATGACTCCCATACCTCGCGGTACCTCTCAGGTGTAGAGAAAATAGTCGTTCCTTCGTCAAGGAGGGGTTGGCTTGATTTTGTCCACATAAAAGGAGGAAGGGAAAACAACCTTAAGAATATTGATGTAAAGATCCCCTTGAACGTGATGACTGTGATTACTGGAGTAAGTGGCTCTGGCAAATCTACACTTGTCAAGAAAATCTTATACCCAGCCTTGAAGAAACTTTATGGTGGTTTCAATGAGTTTACTGGAAAATTTGACAGGTTGGATGGCAATCTAAATAAGATTACTCATGTGGAATTCGTCGATCAAAATCCGATAGGTAAATCATCCCGTTCCAACCCAGTTACTTATGTGAAAGCTTACGACGCTATCAGGGCCTTATACGCCGATCAGCCAGTCGCCAAAGCACGAACATACAAACCGGGTCATTTTTCGTTTAACGTAGACGGTGGAAGATGCGAGGTTTGCCAGGGTGAGGGCTCTGTGAAAATAGAAATGCAATTTATGGCCGACATTTATTTGAAATGCGAAGGCTGCAATGGGAAGAGGTTCAAGCAAGAAATCTTAGACGTAAAATACAAAGAGAAAGACATCAATGAAGTGCTTGATATGACCATAGAGGAGGGATTAGAGTTTTTCTCAGACAAAGTAAAAATTGCCGAGAAACTGAAGCCCCTCAACGATGTTGGTCTTGGCTACGTTAAACTAGGTCAATCGTCGAATTCCTTGAGTGGTGGAGAAGCACAACGGGTCAAATTAGGATATTTCCTGGGTCAGGCGCCGTCTACTTCCAAAGAACACATTGTCTTTATTTTCGATGAGCCTACCACTGGCTTGCATTTTCATGACATCAAAAAACTCTTAGGCGCCATAAACGCGTTAGTGGATAAAGGGAACTCCGTGATAGTGATTGAGCACAACATGGACATGGTCAAAAGTGCGGACTGGATTATAGATTTGGGTCCTGAAGGAGGAGATAAGGGCGGTCAGATAACATTTGAAGGGACTCCAGAAGAGATGATACTTCTTAAAAATAACTACACAGCAGATTTTCTAAAATCCAAATTAGTAACCTCTTAAATTTTTGAAACATGGATGTATTTAGATATTTCATTTTATTCAATGTCTTATGTCTAAATATAGTTTGTGCTCAAATACATTCAGAAAAAAGTATCTTAGGCGAGATAATAAACTCGGAAAGGAGTAATGCGCGCATCGAAGCGGCGCAAGGCTCTTCTGAAAAAAACTATGACGTTTATTATCACCGTTTGCGATGGAATATCGATCCGGATACCTTTTACATTAGTGGCAGCGTCACTTCATATTTCACCCTTAAGAGCAATACCTCTGATTCAATCAGTTTCGATTTCTCAAACCTGCTTGTGGTAGACTCTGTTATTTTTCATCAGCAACGGATGAAATATACAAGGAGCAACTATTCATTAAATATCAGATTAGTCAACCCTCCGTCGGTAGGGTTTAAGGATTCTATATTTATATATTATAAAGGCAATCCACTCCCTGACAATAGAAGCTTTGCAAAAAATAAACATAGGGATGGGTATATCATCGCTACACTATCAGAGCCGTTTGGTGCTAGAGAATGGTGGCCTTGTAATCAAGATTTAAATGATAAAATCGATTCTGTAGATATTTTTATAAAGACACCTTCCATATATAGAGCTGCATCTAACGGTCTATTGCAAAGTGAAATTACGGAGGGGGGGAATAAAATTTATCATTGGAAACACAGATATCCCATCACGGCTTATCTAGTAGGGATTGCTGTTAGCAGATATACCGTCTATTCTGATTATTTTATCAAGAGGAATGACACTTTGGAGATTTTAAATTATGTATTCCCCTACTATGCGGATACCGCTAAGGCACTTACTCCATTTACTGTTAAATGCTTAAATCTTTTCGACAGCCTATTGATCCCCTACCCTTTCTTCAAAGAAAAGTATGGCCATGCACAATGGACCATCGGGGGTGGGATGGAGCACCAGACGATGAGCTTTATGGGCAACTTCAGCGAAGAGCTAGTTTCGCATGAACTGGCGCACTCCTGGTTTGGCAATCTTGTCACTTGCGGTAGCTGGAAGGATATATGGCTTAATGAAGGTCTTACCTCCTACGTCAGCGGCTTGATATACCAATACATTTTGGGAGAACACAGATGGCTTCAATGGAAAAAGGCATTAATCGACGACATCGTTTCTCTACCAGAGGGATCGGTTTATGTAGATGATACTACAAATGCAGACCGAATATTTAGTGGTCGACTTACCTATAATAAAGGAGCTATGGTTAGCCATCAACTGAGAGGCATTATAAAAGATAAAGCCTTTTTTGAAGGACTTAAAATGTATTTGTCTGATCCCAAGCTAAAGTACAACTATGCATTTACCAAAGATCTTCAAAGACACATGGAAACCACTTCCGGTATGAATCTAGAAAATTATTTCAATGATTGGATCTATGGACAAGGCTACCCAATTTATGACTATAGTTGGACACAGGATGCCTCTAATAACATCACCATTCAGCTCAAGCAACAACAAAGTCACCCGTCGGTGGACTTATTCGAGCTGCCTCTCCCTTTTTTATTGAAGAATAGACAAAGAGATTCCTTGGTTGTCTTTGAGAATGATAAGGTTGAACAAAGCATTCAATTCAATCCTGGGTTCAAGGTAGATTCGGTTTTACTAGACCCTTATCATGACATCATTCACAAGATAGCAGGCACTACAAGTATAAGTGACGGTCAACTGGAAGGAAAGGTAAGAATTTACCCGACGATCACAGAGGATAGGATTGATGTTTCCAACTTTCTAAATCTTGACATAAATTTAGATTTTTATGATGCTTTTGGTAGGTTGCTAGTTTCAAAAAAGTCTTCGGAGGCATTTTATTTGAATACCGCTCAATACCCTGATGGGGTATATTTTATTCGTTTAAATGCAAATAATCAAATTGTTAACTATAAAGTCATAAAACACTAATTGTATTTTGTTAAGCATGGGGTGGTCTGACCTTGTAGATTTTTGCTTTTTTATTACATAATAATATTTCAAGCTCCGGTTGAAAATGCAGGCGACCTTTTAAAAATTTTTCGCTTTCCAAACAAGAAATCTTTATCCACACCAAGGCCTATTTTTCCACACCCGATTTTTTTCTAGTTACAAACACTTAATTTTCATTAAGATAATACCCCAAAATTGGATTAAAAAAATGTTGATAACTGAGCATTTTTTTTTCTTGTAAATTCCAATTAGGGAAATTTGGCAAGTTTTACCGTTGAATGCTTTGCATTTTGTTGATTGAACACCCTCATTTTTATCAAAATTGACCTGCTGGCCCGCTTTGCACATCATCTAAGAATGTTTGTACTATTTTAAGTGTTCTATAAAAATCCATGCTTAATTTGGACTAACAAAAGGACTGTTCCATTACCAAATTATTAACTATCATCTAATATATTACTTCTGGTAGACCATCCCTTGAGCAAATCCGTAAAGATGGATATTAAAAGAAGGTAACTATGCAGTCATTACACAAATTATTTGAAAGGTTTACACAGTTGAATTATTCCCCTATTACAGGAGGTATCGCTTTCGAGGCTTTGGCAAATGCATTAGATAAAGAAGAAACAATATTAAAAGTCATCGAGGGATCTATAACTACGTCTGTAGGCCTCATAATCGCGACGGATCTCAGAATATTCTATATTGGCCTTACGAGGTTTAACAAGACCGTTTTACAACAGATAAGCTATGACTCGATAATATCGGTAGAAATGGCTGAACCGAAGATCATTTCGGTAGAGTTGAATATAATAACAAAAACGGGTGGGAACATCCTTGTCAGAGGATGCGACTATACTGAATCAAAAAAGTTCGTAGAGCTGTTGCGCATGCTTACACTTCATAACTCCATTTCACAAGCTTCTTAGTATTAAAAATATTTTTTGGTTTAGTTTAGGGTTGTAGGCCAGAATCATCTGGCCTACTCTTTTAATTTTTTATTGCTTCTATTCGGGCTACTTTATTCAATTATATTGAAAAGCCTTCTCCATCTCACTTTTGACAAGAAGGTTTCTTCAGCATCCAGCGACATCCATATAAGTAAAGCTTTTCCTACAATATGGTCTTCGGGAACAAATCCCCAATACCTAGAATCTAGAGAGTTGTGGCGGTTGTCTCCCATCATAAAATAGTAGTTTTGGTTGAAGGTGTATTCTTTCACTTCCTTCCCTTCAATTATCAATTTATCCTCTTCGATTTTTACGTCGTCATGGCCTTCGTATCGCGTGATAAATTTATCATAAAGGGTGAGCATTTGCTTGGTCACTGGCATTTTATCACCCTTTTTAGGAATATAGAGTGGGCCAAAATTATCTTCGTTCCAAGGGAAAACGGATGAATTTGGGAAAATCCTTGCTTCTGCCTCTCCACTTGGACGGGGCGATTTTATAACCTCTTTTACATAGCCCTGTTCTTTCAGCGCTGCTGCTGTTTCAGGAGTTGTAAACAAAATATATCCGTTAGGTATTTCCTGATAGTCGGTAGAAGCTATATTAAACTTTTTAAAGTCTCTCTTACTTAATAAGTCAGGAGCGACTACAAAATAACGGTATTCGCTTTTTGGAGGATCAGCAACAAACTTACCATTTACAAACACCTTCATATCTCTCAGTTGCAAGGTGTCGCCCGCTATACCAATACATCGTTTGATATAGTTGGTTTTAAGATCGGTAGGATATTCGATTTCCTCTGGATAGTTGAATACCACAACATCGTTGTTCTTCACCTTTTGAAACCCCGGTAGTCGAAATTGTGGCAATTGTATTAAAGTAGAGTATGATGGTATCTCCGTGCCCCAGATTTTCTGATGAGTAAGCGGTACTTGAAGCGGAGTTTTTGGAGTACGAGGCCCGTAGTTTATTTTACTGACAAAGAGGAAATCGCCTACCAGTAGGCTTTTTTCCATTGAGGGCGTAGGGATGGTAAAAGCCTCCATAAATGCCCATCGAATCAATGTTGCAGCAACAACAGCAAACAATATCGCGTCCCACCACTCTTTAACTTTCGTTTTTGGTGCAGGTTTTTCTTTCTTTTCCCAGAATTTAAGATTCATCTATAAAAAATTAATAATTTATTTTTAACATGTCATTCATTCCAAATATTCCACTCTTACCTTGGATCCATTCCGCTGCTATCACGGCGCCTTCTGCAAACCCTTGCCTGGTATGGGCCGTATGTTTTATTTCAATACTGTCTACCGCTGAATTGTAGTTTATAGTATGAGTACCAGGAACATTTTCAATTCTTTTAGATATTATCGATAAGTCAATTCCTGACTTTGCCTCCTCATTTACCCACTTTTGCTTACTAGGTAAATTCCCCAAGATACCTTCCGCTAAAGTGATTGCTGTTCCACTTGGAGCATCCTTCTTCTCTGTATGATGTATTTCTTCCATGCGTACATCATAATCAGGATAGTTACTCATGATCTTAGCGAGTATCTGATTAAAATGGAAAAATAAATTTACACCGACACTATAGTTCGACGCATAGAAAAAAGCGCCACCATTTTTCAAACAAATCTCATCCAATTCCTTCTTTTTATCTAACCAACCCGTAGTGCCTGATACAATGGGAATGTTATTTTCCAAGCAATATTTAATATTGGAGTACGCACTTTCTGGTTGAGAAAATTCAATCGCAACGTCAGCATCGCCTGACTTTACCTTCTGCAAATCTTGCTGATTGTGAAAGTCTATTTTGTAAGGTACCGAATGGTTTCTATTGATGGCTATGCCTTCGATGGTTTTACCCATTTTTCCATAACCTAGTATTAAAATTTTCACTATTTCTGAATTTAGTTCTGTAATATTTATGGTGGGTTAAAAACTCTCCCTCTTGGATTTAAATTTTAAATTTAAACTTACACCCGAATACAAGTTATTCTGCGGCAAATATTTTAGTTGAGGAGCTACTTGTAGCGAGAGGTTGTCGTTAATTTCGAAATTTTTGAGGTGTGCGTCCACGTGGGCATCTACTATTTGCAGGACATATAAACCTGTAAGCAATATGATATCAAGCTGTGCAATCCTTAAAAAGCCATCCCTTTGTAATTTAAGGTTTTGAGGTTTATCTTTATAATCGGGGTCGTTGAAAAATGTCGTACCTGGCATTGTATCTGATCTGATTGAATAAGCCGTTTTAAATTTATCATACTCCTTAAAATTCTTATCGGCAAAGATTATCAACACTCCGCCCAAGCCATATATTATTGGCAGCTTCCAATATTTCCGATTGTAAATTTGGCCTAAACCCGGCACGACCGCTGACATGATGGTTGCCCGTCTGGGTCCTGGATCTCTCTTTTTTACCTTGGGGGCAGTTGCTTTAGCACTATCCGCGCCGCCGGCCGATCCTGCAGTTTGCGAAAAAGCATTAGATGCCATCAAAATGGAGAGAGAGACTAAAAGGTATAAAAAAGTAGATTTTACTCTGAAAAACATTTTGTTAAACCTTTAATGGGTCTTGAGGAAGGCAAAAGTAATAAAAAATCTCTAGCCTCTATCATGTGGAACCTATTGATATTAAACTTAGGAGGTCCTAAGTCTAATACCTTTTTAGAAACTAAATATTCAACAATTCTAAAATACGGTTAAGGTCATCGTTGGAAACAAATGGAATCTTGATCTCTCCTTTATTTTGTTTGTCTGCTTTGATGTGGATCTTCGTGCCGAAGTGAGTAGACAATCTGCTTTGCAAATTCTGTATCTCAGGCTGATGAACTTCTTTAGGCGGCAATGATTTCTTTGTAGTTGGCGATGATGAGTCTCTTACCATCTCTTCTACCTTTCTCACTGATAAATCATGCTCCAATATTTTGCCGAAAATTGCGAGTTGCAGATCTATATTCTCTATACTTATCAAAGCTCTGGCGTGTCCCATGCTTATCCTGGTATCCCTCAAGGCAGCTTGAATGTCAGGTGGCAATTTCAGAAGCCTAAGGTAATTATTTACTGTTGTGCGGTTTTTACTAACCCTATCCCCTAGCTCTTCTTGTTTAAGGTTACATTCAGAAATTAATCGTTGATAGCTTAAGGCGATTTCGAGCGCGTTTAGATTTTCTCTTTGGATATTCTCAATCAATGCCATTTCTAGCATTTGCTGATCGTTGGCCGTCCTTATGAACGCTGGGATAGTTTTAAGACCTGCTAACTTAGAGGCCTGAAACCTTCTTTCGCCTGATATTAATTGGTATTGATTCTTGCTTAATTGTCTTACTGTAATTGGCTGTATAATCCCCTGGGTTTTGATAGACTCAGAAAGCTCTTCCAGTGCTTCCTTATCAAAATGAGTTCTTGGCTGATATGGGTTGACTTCTATGCTTTCTAGAGAAATTTCATTCATTGAACTACCTGCAGGAATTGGGGTAGTTTCAGTACTGTGCTCCTTTACATTGTCAGAATCCTGTAAAAGCGCACCTAAACCTCGTCCTAAACTATTTCTCTTTACTCCAAACCCTTTTTTATCACTCATTGCTTTTATTATTTATTCCTTTTAGAGGGAATTATTATTTTGTAACTGTATTACCGTTTTTCACAAGAATTTCTTGTGCTAGATTCAAATAACTTATCGCTCCTTTGCTCTCTGCGTCATGTGCAATCACAGGCAAGCCGAAGCTAGGGGACTCACTCAGTCTTACATTTCTTGGAATGATGGTATCAAAAACCAGATGTTGAAAATGGCTTCTCACCTCTTCTACTACCTGATTCGAAAGCCTTACCCTGGAATCATACATAGTAAGGAGTATTCCCTCGATTTCTAGATTTTGATTGAGCCTGGATTGAATAATCTTTATTGTATGAAGAAGTTTTCCCAAGCCTTCCAAAGCAAAATATTCGCATTGAACGGGGATCAGGATAGAGTCTGCGGCTGTGAGGGCATTTACCGTTATTAAGCCTAGCGATGGAGAGCAATCTATAATGATAAATTCATAGTTGTCTTTTATTTTCCCTAGGGACTCTTTCATCTTGCCTTCCCTTTCGTTGAGATTGATCATCTCCACTTCAGCTCCAACAAGGTCTATATGTGAGGGTAAAAGGTCTAGAAAATTTACCTCAGTCTTAAGAATGAGAGACTCGGCATCGATGCCGTCTACCATGCATTCATAGATGCTGTTTTCAATAGTTTTAGGGTTGAAACTAAGACCTGACGTTGAGTTGGCCTGAGGATCTGCATCTACCAAGAGAGTTTTGAACTCCAGAGCAGCAAGGCTAGCAGCTAAATTAATGGCCGTTGTCGTTTTACCAACTCCTCCTTTTTGATTTGCAATAGCAATAATCTTTCCCATAACTTATATTCTCTTTATCAGATTAAATTCATTCACTTCAACTTCTCCTATCGCCCTGAAATTTGTCGGCCGCCGCTTTAATCGATTTAAAAGATCAAATAGATTTTTGTCTGTTTTAATGATATGAAAAGAAGCACCTCTTTTAAATTTAGAGTAAAAAACTATTAAAATTAACTATTTATCCACATTATCTGATTACCAGAGACGCATTATTATACACAAGTTGTAAACCTGAAAAATGTGGAAAACCCCGGCCTGGGCAATTACTTCATTTTCTTTCCTGCTCTTACATGTGCTTGCAGTTTGACTATTGATTTTATAACTATGCAGCATAAACTAGAGGGGTTATTAATCAATTAATTACTTAAACATTCATTACTATTTTAATGGCGACCACCACACGTTTTATTGTTAAAACTCAACAAAAATTACATATCTTCGTAAAAATTGAACTTAACCATTAAAAATTTGTGCTATGTCGGGTTTTTGGGATTTTTTTAAGATTGGTTTTTCAAATATCGTTTACCTCAATGTCTTTGTACATATACTTTTTATTGCTGCTTTTTGTGGCATCTACACTTTTAAATACACAAAACTAGTTGCGGGCTTCCTTCTGACTTTTGTCTGTGGCTACATCACAACCTTCCTATTATCGACCTTCGAATTAATTTCTTTTCCACAAGGCATTTTAGAATATCTACTACCATTGACCATATTGGTAATCTCAGTTTGCAATTTCTTTTTGAAAAGGAATACGTTTATGAATAAATATCCTCCACAAAATTATAGATTTTATTTAGGATTTATTTCCGGCTGTATACACGGACTGGCATTGCCTGAGGTTTTAAAACCTTTGCTGACGGGGGATCAGCTTGTGATGGGAATACTTGGATTCAATCTAGGAATAATTTCCGCCTTGATACTTTTTGTGCTTTTCCTACTACTTGTTACGTTTATCCTCACCTATTTTATAAGAGTAAATATCAGGGAGTGGAATCTTATGCTATCTGGCGGCTGTGCAGGAATAGCCTTGTACATCATCGCAAATAAAATCTTTTTCTAATTTTTCCCCAATTGATCAATTGAGAATTCACCCGCTTGCATCAAAATTGTCTGGGTAGGAGATCCCATTTTTATACGAGATTCATCAAATCGTTCTTTAATTGATCTATTAAGCTCCCAACCTATCAAGGTTGCATTGTTGAGGTTGGCAGCCCAAAAATAAGCCCTAAGAATTATACTGCCATTTTGAAATCCTACGAGTCTTACTGGCACCTTTTCTTGCCCACTTTCAACCTCCTGTTTTAAACGCAGATCCAGCGTGAGAGGATGGTCTGCACATTGCTGGGAAATAATTCTCGAAGCTAGATTTATATCGGTCGATTCCATCACGACAAATTCAATTGACTTGCATATTCTCTCATCAATGATATTGGAATTGATGATAATTTCCTGTCCAATAATGGAGTTGGGTATCATTATTCTTTTGTTCTCTCCACTCTTTAAAATGGTATGCCTTAGGGTAATGTCCTCTACAACTCCTGAGATGTTGTTTCTAACTTCCAAATGATCGTCCACTCTAAATGGTTTAAAGATGATGATAAAAATCCCGTTTATAATATTGGCAAACGCCTGCTGTGACGCAAAGCCTATGATTGCAGCAAATATTCCCGCTCCTGTGAATAAGCTAAGAGATAAAGTACGAAGCGAGGGAATGGCATAAATGGCTATTCCAAAACCGATCAAATAGATTAAAAAAGAAATGAAATGCTTTAAAAATTTGTAATTGGTCGGGTCTGTCTTTATGAATGAGGAAGACCTTAGAAAAAATCTGTTCAATAATTTTTTTACCAGCGTGGCCACCAATATAGTCGCCACAATTACTATGGTAAAATAAGTGATATTAAAGATGTATTTAAGAAACATGGTTTAGCTTAATAGTTTTATCGATTGGGCTGGCGATCAACGGCATCTTCTCTTTCGTCAATGTCCCTATCTCTGACATCCGTTTCTTTTAAACCTCCTTTTTTAGCAGATCTAATAAATCTATTCCATGCAAATGGATTTAAAAGTGAAAGGGTCGGGTACATATATCTTCCATCTGCTCTTTGCTGTTGTTGCTGAATGTAATAACGATGGTTTTGACTTCCATCATCTGGAAGGTTATACAGCATACGGGCCATTACCTTGTCATTTAGATTTTGACGCATATAATCCCTTTCTTGTTCAGGCAGAGTCAAAGACAGGAAGGCCTCTTTGAATAACTTCTCAGTAGGCCATGGAAAAACTTCCACAGATGGCATATAGCTGGTGTCTTCCGATAGTTCTATAACTACCGATAGTTTTTCCTGTGCATCAGGTATTACGAATTGCTTTTCCTTGAACCCGATGGCTTTTACCAATAGACTATCGCCTACTAACACAGGCAATGAAAAATATCCCAAATAATTTGATGCCGTTCCCCTACCTGCTTTTGGAACATAGAGGTATACGCCAGGAACACCATATGCACTATCGCCACCAACTACTAAGCCCGAAAGTTGTATCACTTTCTTTTGCGTCTGGGCATTTGACGTGCTAGAAAGTAATAAAGAAGAAACTATCGCTATAAGTAATATATATTTATTCATAGTTTATTTGTATTCGAAACGTTGTTGAATATTCAGTCTACGGATCAACTATTCATCAATTGCTATAAAATTAACTTAAAATTCTTTACTTTATTCTTAAAGGAACCGGAAGGATTCATTTGTTTGATAAAAATGTTAGCTCGATAGTATGATACGCTTGAAAAGTTTTGAACTCAAAAAAGGTGTAGAGATTTTCAATTCCTTTTCGGATGAGTCTAGAATACGAATTTTGCATCTTTTGTTCATGAACGAAGAGATGTGCATCAGTGACCTTGAACTGATTCTCGATTTTACTCAAACAAAAACGTCTCGGCACCTGATATATTTGAAAAACGCTGGGCTTGTAAAATTTAAGAAACAAGATCAATGGGTTTATTATTACCTTAATGATGCTTACTATGATATTATAAGTCAGATGTTCTCTTATATGGAAAAAGATGTTTTCCTCATGAAAGATCAAGCAGAGTTTGCGACCTTATACTCCAACAATGAATTGGCAATAAGGAAGCTTCATAACAGACAAAATAAATATAAGCTACCAGCGCTACAGCTTGAAAGAGACCGTGGGAAGCTCACTAAGCAGTAGCCGAATAGCTATTGAAAAAATTCATAAATGAAAAGCCCTTATAAACATATACTTTTTGATCTTGACCATACCCTTTGGGATTTTGACAAAAACTGCAGTGAAACGTTAGAGGAATTATATCAACAATACAATTTGTCAACTAATGGCTTTTCTTTGGAAGATTTGATAGTGACTTACAAACATATCAATTCAATCATGTGGAAGGACTATCACCACCACAAGATTTCTAAAGAGGAAATAAGGAGTCAAAGGTTTGTACTTACCTTCAAATTCTTAGGCGTAGATGAGAGGAGAATTCCGGCGGCATTAAATGATGATTTCATGAGGATATGCCCCACAAAAAGTAATCTTATACCATATGCACGCGAGGTTCTTAGCTACTTAAAAGACAGTTACCAACTGCATATACTGACCAACGGGTTTAAAGAAAGTCAGGATTTAAAAATTAATAGTTCACAGATACGAGCTTATTTTAAGGAGATCATTAACTCAGAAATATGCGGCTTTCTTAAACCTGATAAAAAGATGTTTGACTTTGCAATTAATAAGATAGCTGCAGAGGCGAAGGACTGTGTAATGATTGGCGATGACCTAGTAGCAGACGTTCTAGGTGCGAAGGGTGCTGGAATAGATCATGTCTATTACAATCCATTAAAGACAAAGCATTCCGAAAGCCTCACCTATGAAATAAATTGCCTAAGTGAATTAAAATCAATTTTATAAATTCTATTTCTACTATGTCAACTGTTCACTTTAATGTACCGATTCCAAAGAATGAGCCTGTTTTACAATACAAAAAGGGGTCCCGTGAGCGATCAGCGTTAGAAGATGCACTGAGGGAATTAAAGAATAAAACCATTGACGTACCGATGGTAATTGATGGCAAGCCCGTCTTTACCGAAAAGAAAATTAAAATCTCACCACCTCACGAACATCAACATGTTCTTGGGCACTATAATGAAGGGGATGAAAGTCATGTTACACTAGCCATTGAGGCAGCTGCAAAAGCAAAAGCTTCTTGGGAAAATATGTCCTGGTATCAACGGGCAGCTATCTTCCTCAAAGCTGCTGATTTAATCAGCGGACCTTACAGGGCTAAGATTAATGCGGCCACAATGCTCGGTCAATCCAAAAATGCCTATCAGGCCGAAATAGATTCTGCTTGCGAGATGATAGACTTTTTGAGGTTTAATGTAAAGTTTGCTGAAGACATTTATGCTATACAACCCGAGTCGGCTCCAGGCATGTGGAATCGTTTGGAGTATCGCGCATTAGAGGGCTTTGTATTTGCCTTGACCCCCTTCAACTTCACAGCTATCGCTGGTAATCTTCCGGCAGCGCCGGCCTTGATGGGCAATACGGTGGTATGGAAGCCAGCATTCTCGCAGGTCTACTCTGCACATGTGCTGATGGAAATATTTATGGAAGCTGGTTTGCCAGCAGGCGTAATAAATTTGGTTTTGGTGGATGGACCTACGGCTGGCAAAATTATTTTTGCCCATAAAGATTTTGCGGGAATTCATTTTACAGGAAGCACCAAAGTATTCCAGGAAATATGGAAAACCATTGGGCAGAATATTCAGACATATAAATCATACCCTAGAATCGTAGGAGAAACTGGCGGCAAAGACTTTGTATTGGCCCATCCTTCCGCACTGGCGGAGGAAGTGGCGACAGGATTGGTAAGAGGAGCTTTTGAATACCAGGGGCAAAAATGTTCTGCAGCATCGCGGGCCTACCTTCCTGCTTCTCTTTGGCCCGAAATCCAAGACAAATTATTAAATGACTTAAAAGAGATTAAAACCGGAAGCCCTGAAGATTTTTCCAATTTTGTAAATGCTGTAATAGATGAGCGATCTTTTGATAAAATCGCAAAATATATTGAGGCGTCTAAGCAAGACCCTACGTGTGAGATAATCGCAGGGGGAACGTATGATAAAAGTATTGGATATTTCATTTCTCCAACGGTAATCCTCACGGAAGACCCCCGCCATGTTCTATTGTGTGAAGAAATATTCGGTCCGGTGTTGACGATATATGTCTATGAGGATGCAAAGTTTGAGGAAATTACTTGTCTAATAGATGAGACTTCAACCTATGCACTTACCGGTGCCGTATTTTCATTAGATAAGGATGCTATCGTTTTTGCAGAGCAAACACTTAAAAATGCGGCAGGAAATTTTTATATCAATGACAAGCCAACCGGCGCAGTGGTAGGACAACAGCCTTTTGGGGGAGCAAGACGGTCAGGAACAAACGACAAAGCAGGATCATTGCTAAACCTTCTAAGGTGGGTGTCACCAAGAACAATTAAAGAAACTTTTGTGCCGGCAAAAGATTATAAATACCCGTTTCTAGATATCTAAATTATTCCTTAAAGATCAATGGAAAATCATGTCCTCTTGAGAACGTATATGGGTATTGGGGTTTCCCGCTATATTTTTGATTTAAAACCGGAACTTGATCATCTAAATAAGATTTGATTTCATAAACAGTGACTTTCCCATCTTGAGGAGATCCATCGGCCGCGCCAGACAATGCTTCTATTAAAACGGAGGTAAATAATCCATGACCTAACTCTTTCAATTCCTTTGCGGTTTGCTCACTCCCTGCGGAAGCCAGTACGTGAATTCCGGCACTCCGAGATAATTGCGCTATTGCCTTCTCCTCTGATGAGCCTCTATTTGCAAGTAGCTCCACGGAACCTCCGGAATGGCAGGCATCCATTATAATTATTTGCTTTAATGCTTTTATATTCTTGAATTTTTCTTGCAATAGCGAGGCCTCCAGGGCTTTCTTATTTAATTCTGCAGACTCATAAAGCATAGTGCATTCGGTAGGTATAAAATAAAATTTATCCTCTACCATACTCCCATGTCCGGCATAGAAAAATATAAAGACGTCATTGTGACCAACCGTTCGAGACAATGCATCTAGCTTATCTAAAATATTCGTTTTCGTCGCATCTTCATTATATAG
>DASVUU010000569.1:0-3130 GCA_036386935.1 Cytophagaceae bacterium
CGTTACTGCAGAGGAAAAAGGCCTGATGGGTTCCGAATACTACACTGACCATCCAATTTTCCCGCTTGATAAGACAGTGACCGATCTCAACATCGACATGATCGGCCGACTTGATGAGGCCCATAACACCAATGAGAATTATGTGTACGTCATAGGAAGCGATAGACTTTCTACAGAATTACACGCGATCAATGAGAAGGCCAACCAGACCTATACCGGGCTAGAATTAGATTATACCTTTAATGCCACCAACGATCCAAATAGGTTCTATTATCGGTCTGATCATTATAATTTCGCTAAAAACAACATCCCTGTAATCTTCTATTTTAGCGGCGTGCATGAAGATTATCATCAACCCACGGACACGGTAGATAAAATTAATTTCAATAAAATGGAGAAAATAACAAGGCTTGTCTTTCACACTGCATGGGAACTTGCCAACAGAGAAAAAAAAATAGAGGTGGATGTGAAGTAACCTAGTAAGCTAGATAAGGAAAAAGGCCCTTTCGGGCCTTTTTCCTTTATTATTATCTTAAATTTTTACCAGGGAAGTAGGCTGCCTCTCCTAGTTCTTCTTCAATTCTTAATAATTGGTTGTATTTCGACATTCTATCAGAACGAGAGCAAGATCCAGTTTTTATCTGGCCAGTGTTTAAGGCCACTGCAAGGTCTGCGATAGTATTATCTTCAGTCTCACCAGATCTGTGGGACATGATGCTAGTATAAGCATTTCTCTTTGCAAGATTAACTGCATCAATAGTTTCAGACAAGGTGCCAATCTGATTTACCTTTACAAGGATAGAATTTGCAATACCTTTATCGATTCCTTCTTTAAGTCTTGTAACGTTCGTTACAAATAAATCATCACCTACCAGTTGAGTCTTTTTACCTGCTAGATCCGTCAATTCTTTCCAACCAGACCAGTCGTCTTCTGCCATACCGTCTTCGATAGAAATGATAGGATATTTGTTCACCCACTCATTCCAATATGAAGCCATTTGAGAAGAAGTCAATTTATCACCTGTAGACTTTTTGAAATGATATAGTTTAGTCTCTGGATCGTAAAATTCTGAAGCAGCAGCATCCATTGCAATAAACACATCCTCGCCTGGTCTGTAACCGGCAGATTCTATAGCTTGAACAATAATTTTTAAAGCTTCTTCATTTGAGGGAATGTTAGGGGCAAATCCTCCCTCGTCACCAACGTTAGTTGACATTCCTTTGGATTTCAATACTTTTGCCAAGTGATGGAATATTTCAGATCCCATTTTCATAGCTTCAGTAAATGTTTTCGCCCCAGTAGGCATCACCATAAATTCCTGAAAATCTATTGAGTTGTCTGCATGGCTACCACCATTCAAAATGTTCATCATTGGAACTGGAAGAGTGTTAGCACTTACACCACCAATATATCTGTACAATGGCAATCCCGCCTCTTGAGCTGCGGCCTTTGCAATAGCTAGAGAGACGCCTAAGATCGCATTAGCACCTAAGTTGCCTTTATTATGTGTTCCATCAAGGCCAATCATTACCTTATCGATAAGATTCTGCTCAAACACGGAAGAACCTAATAGTTCGTCGGCTATTTTGTCGTTCACATTTGCAACTGCATTCATGACACCTTTACCCATGTAGCTTCCTTTGTCACCATCTCTCAATTCGACTGCCTCATGGCTGCCTGTAGAGGCACCAGATGGAACTGCTGCTCTACCGATAAAGCCATTTTCAGTTAATACATCCACTTCGATGGTGGGATTGCCTCGGGAGTCAAAAATTTGACGGGCTACAATTTGTTCTATTAAGCTCATTTTAAACTATTTTAAGTGATATGGTATTAAAATTATATTATAAACTAGAGCTTATTTTTTCATAAGCTTCACAAAGTCGTCAAAAAGATATCTAGAGTCATGTGGGCCTGGAGATGATTCTGGGTGATATTGAACAGAAAAGGCGGGTTTGCCTTTTATCCTGATACCTTCAATAGTATCATCATTTAGATTAATATGTGTGATCTCGACATGGCTACTATTTTTTATCGCCTCCGCGTCGACACTGAACCCATGGTTTTGTGAGGTGATCTCAGACTTACCAGTCAAGAGATTTTTCACAGGGTGGTTTAAGCCGCGGTGACCATGGTGCATTTTAAAGGTTGGAATGCCACTAGCCTCAGCCAAAATTTGATGGCCTAGGCATATTCCAAACATTGGAGCATCTGCATTTAATATTTCTTTTACAGTATTGATTGCGTAATCTGTGGCCGCAGGGTCGCCTGGTCCATTAGAAATGAAATATCCGTCTGGATTCCATTTTTGCATCTCATCAAAGGAAGTTTTTGCAGGGAAAACTTTACAATAAACCCCTCTTATCAAGAGATTATCTAATATACTTTTCTTTATTCCCAAGTCAAGCACTGCAACCTTCAAAGGTGCATTCTCGTCGCCCAAAAAATAAGGTTCAGATATTGAGACTTGTGAGGATAACTCAAGGCCCGCCATACTTGGGATGTTTTTAACCTCCTTCAATAAGGTTTCTACGTCTAGTATTTCCGAAGAAATTATCCCGTTTAGACCACCAATATTTCTAATGTGTCTTACAAGTTGCCTTGTATCCACATCACTAATTCCAACAACTCCCTGTTTCTCAAAATAGGTTTGCAAGGACCCGTCCGCGGAGTTTCTCGAATATATGTCAGAAAAAGATTTGCAAACTAGTCCGCTAAATTTTACTCGATTAGATTCCTGCTCCAAATCGAGTACGCCATAATTTCCTATGTGGGTCGTAGTATTTACAATGATCTGGCCGTAATAAGAAGGGTCCGTGTATATCTCTTGATAACCAGTCATTCCCGTATTGAAACAGATTTCTCCTTTGGTTGTCCCAATTTTACCAACTGCAAGTCCTTTGTAAAAAGTGCCATCCTCTAGAACTAGGTACGCATCGCGACGGGTAGTATATTTCATTATATATTTATTTTTGCAAAATAATAAAAGGACTAGGCAAAAGTCAAATTATATTTCATCGAATGACAAATCTGTCCAGCTAGGCGAGCTGAAGTATCTTTACATATCACGACTCGGAGCTAAACGAGGATGCTATGCCAGAGGAACATTAGTCGCTTGATTATTGCGCT
>DASVUU010000570.1:0-2932 GCA_036386935.1 Cytophagaceae bacterium
TTCATCAAACTTGTGCTTACTGAGTGGTGTATTAGATTTTATATTATAAACTCTACTAAATAGGGATGAGGTATATTTCACTTCATAAAGCCCTTTATAGGTCAAGTTTTCTGTTTTACTTGCTTTAGGAAACCATTTCTGATCATCAACGAGCTGAAATTCCTGGTATATTGTTGCAGACATTGTATTGTCATCCATCGGTGAGGTGGAATAATATCGCACTGCATGATACCTGTCATCAACGTATAATTGTCCTCTGAGTCCATCAAAATTTTTATCGGGCTTCGGATTAAATTTTAATATTCTCAGCTTTCTCTGATCGATGATAGCAGAGTCGATTACATTAAAATTGTATTGCTCCAACGATGTTTTACTCAAAGGGCTAACATATTCTTTCCCATTCACAATGATATAATCAGAGTAGATATTGGTTGCCTGCAACTGAGAGGTCTTAAAAAAGGCTGATGGAACGCTCACTCCCGATGAACGCGTAGATTTGATAGTTTCCCTATGATTATTGTCATTTAAATACTCCTTGTCCGAAGCTGATTCTACAAGTAATAAATGTTGGTTCGGATGAAGCTCCTTTAATCTACCAGGAAGAATGGCGGAAAAAGACTTAATCATTTTATTTGCGTCTGCGATATTTCCGGGGGTGAGTGTAAATTTGTTGTAGGTGGAGTAGGTATAATAGCTATAAAAATCTGGGTTATTATGATTCCGCCATGAAAGCACATCTTGCATGACTGCTATTCCTTGCGGGTCAGCAGTTAGCTCGTCCTTGAAAAATTCAAAACGGTTCATCTTAATCGTAATTGTATCCGAACTGATATTTGAACCTAGGTAAGGCCGGTGCATATAATGGCCGCATTGGAGCTTTAATATTTTATTCTGACTCGCAAATTCAAACTTTCCTTCTAAATCCGTGAATAGGTGGGTGTCCTCATTAATAATAATATGAGCAAATGGTATAGGAACCTTTGAAAAGGTCTCTATTACTTTGCCGCTTAACTTCAATTGCTGGCCTGAGACAAGCTGTATGGTATAGAAGAATAGCAGTGTAAAAAATAATTTCACTAATTTATCTTTATTCTGAAAGCAGGGCTTTCAGCTTTATAATAGAAGCCTGGTTATTGGACTCCAATATAGTCCTTTTTAAACTCTCTTTCTCCCTCGTTGTAAGGTGCCAGCTAAGTGCGGCTCTTTCTTTTTTCTCCTTTTTCTCAACCTCCAAGGGGTCAATATTTTTTTCTTTTAGGACTATCCAATACTTTGGCTTCGGGATATACTCAAAAGTGACGACCTGCATAGGTGCCTTCATCCAGCTTTGTGCATATTCAATAAGGTTATCATTATTGAAGTCCTGAAGGTAGTCCCACATTGTATATAAGCTACCAATAGGAGTGAACATCTTTTGAAAGATAGATGCCTCCGCTTTCTTTTCGATGGCGCTCTCTTTTGGAGAATCTCTAATCAGGACAAAGACAACTCCACCCGTATTTTGGCCTATCCAGTCCTTAAAAACATAAAGAAACTTCACTGCATCGCGCACCCCAAAATTATCAGTTAGTCCAGCATCCATTATTTCCATCGTTGGGTTACTCGGCAATTCCACATTTGGAGTGACATATGGAAAAGTCGCACTCATCCTGAGGGCACTTAAAAAGTGCAAGCCGTCTGCATCATGATCTTTGAAGAACCTCGAAAACTCTATTCCCTTAATTTTTTGGTTGAGCTCCCTCTGGTCGTAGGAAGGGATGTTGTTCATATAGGAGATCTTTTGGGAGGATATATACATCTTCCGCCCATCGTTTATGATGGTGGGGGCCATAAAAACCATTGGCACCATTGCTTTTTGCTCTGGAATACGATAATCAGAGATGGACTTATCGAGGCAAAACTCAGTATTTCTGTTAAGTTGTTGCTCAAAAGCATACCCTCGATCCTTCAAATACTCATATTTTCCATCGCTAAATTTCTGAAATCTAAAAAAGAGGTCATTGACCACCATACTGAAGACGATAGGATTTAAAATATCCTTTGAAATATTGTTGGCGTACTTATTATCATAGATATTTATCTGTTTGCCCTGAGCTTTTTGTAAATAAAGCTCGCGGAAATAGCTAGCACCCACAATTCCCCCCGAGGCACCTGTCATCAATATACATTGCTTCATGAGCTTGCCATGAAGGGCGCTGTCAGCATATTGAAGGGTTCTGGTTGTCCATACTGCCGCACGTTGCCCACCGCCACTTGTGCATACGAAGACCATCTTTGGCTTGCTACCCACAGGAAATTTTTTCTTCCAGTTCTCTAATATTTCAATGGTAGCCTTTTTATCTGCTATATAATTTGTCGCGTTGCTTAATTCATTCAACCTTTCAATGGAGTATTCCGCAGGCTTGTTATGATAATTTATTCCATACACCTGATACACTGAATTTATAATATTATGCTTTACCAAAATATTAAATAATAGCAGGAGAATGATCAATGCACTAATTGCCCAACCTCTCAGCCAATAAGAAAAGGCACCAGTAAACATTACAAAGATCGATAATAGGAGAATAGCGCTTGCTGCAGCAGGGATCTGAAAATAGGTGTGGTCTCTGAAAAGGCCCAATACAAGGATCACTATGATCACTATAATCTCTACAATTACAGCATTGAGGTGATTCTGATCAAAAATCTTCAATAATGTTTCTTTATCGTATGTATTATAGGTAGGTGCGTTGTGAACCTTGAAGAAAAGGTCTAGGTAAGTGTCTACCCTATATTTGTTCTTTTTCGCATTATTAATTTTTTTAAGAACGTTGACTCGGCTGACAGTATTCTTCTTCAATTCTTTATCTACAGACACTGCGAGCTCCTTAAAGATGTCTTTGTTTGTGAGCCTAAAATAAATGAATATTAAAACTATGGTGAAAAACAA
>DASVUU010000571.1:0-1636 GCA_036386935.1 Cytophagaceae bacterium
AACAGATAATGTAACTTTATGTCATATATACCATATATACAGTATATATCTATTCATATTATGGAAGACACCAATCAAAAAAAGATCATTGAATTACATAAAGACATTCTGAGAGCCTTTGATGTAATCTCTGCAATGAAGAACACTAAATCCAAACCATTTATTGAAGAATTATTAACTGAATATGCTGTCAAGAATGGGCCAAAGGAAGTGATTGCGGACTATAAGAAAGCACTACAAAAAGCGGCTACAGAAGAGACCATGAAAAAGAAATAGGTATGAAGGAGCTAAATCCACCCTTTTACCCATCGCATTACTGTGCTGTATAGATATCCTTGCCATAAAAAAAAGGGAATCTATGAAAGGATTAAAAAGAGGGACTACCCTTGAACTCAGTGATGGCGCATTTATAACTGTAGAAAAGGTAAGTATCGAAAAACAGGAAATAACGTTTACCCAGGTAGGAGGAGAGTCTAAAGAAATAACCCTTTCCCTACAAGACTTTATCAATCTCCTGCATCCCTCATCAAAGCCTGACAACGGGTATACTATCGGAAAAGGAATGATGTTTTCTGATACTGATAGTGCGTCGGCAGAAGTGATAGAAGTTAAAGGTGAGTCTATTGAATACAAAAAAAGATGGGGTTCGGAGGTCTGGATGAATACCATGACCATTTCAGATTTTGAAAGCCATTTTGAAAAAGGAAATATTGCGATTTTCTAGGGCAAAGCCCCATAGAAACTACCATTACATTAACATGAGAAGGTGATAACATTGTGCCAAATAATTATTATTTGGCCAATTTTTCTCATATCACCGATAGCATACCATTAAAGAAATACCTGATTTCTTTTTATGAGTTTAATTTTTTTGTCGAGAAAAGTGGAAGCAAAATTTGTGTTTATTCCAAAACCCTGCCTCTTCCAGTGAAATTCAGGGGAGACCTTTCCAAGTATAACAATGAGGTAAAAATAAAAAACAATAAGGCAGGAATGACACTTCCGAAATGGCTAGATTTCCTTTCTAACGTCACGTCAGATAAAGAACACGCAGGCCTCATTCACAAAGGGCTACTCAAAGAAGAATCTCAAGAAAATTTACAAAAAGTAACGGTCAATACACTTCCAGGAGCAAAGGATTTTAGGGAACCGCATGAACTATCAAAGGAAGAATTTTTGGCTCAGCCGCTAGACCTAGTAGAGATAGCGGACTGGAATGCTAGGAATAGAAAATACGAGCTTGATGAAGATAAAGCAGGTAAGTTATTATGCAAAGCATTTAAGGAGGGGAAGGCACTCGACCTGGATAAAATTAATGCTGCCTATCCTTATTTCCCAAAAAAGTGCATTGAGAAAAATCTTGAAATAGCACCTATCCTAGAAAAGATAGACCCGCAGTCCAATTTCATCATGGCACTCCATAGTGAATTTGCTGAAGGGAAGAAGCTGCACAAAAGAGACCTCGAAAAACTAGGTAGCGCGGAAGGAATAAACGAAATCACTACGATTTACGAGCTGGCTGAATATGCGTGGGTAAAGTGGTACCGGAAACTTGTCCTCTCCGGCAAGGGAGAGATAGAGCAAGTCTACGAGGACGTTGTAAAATTTTACTTGAATATTCAGCCGGCCTTTACTT
>DASVUU010000572.1:0-1816 GCA_036386935.1 Cytophagaceae bacterium
AACGGGAAATAGTACTGAGGCTTTATATATAACTCAAAAATCCAACCATTTGACCAAAACCTTACCGTTCCTGCAAATAGCAGAACACCAAATATAATTCTAAAAACTGATAACGGTGCAGCGGATCTGTAATGACTGAAATATTCTCTCATTAATTATGCGACTAGCTAATCGCCATCTGTATCTACGTAATTGATAGTAATTGACAACGCAGGAGGCATATCACCTTTTAAAAGAAGCACCGCTCTTTGCATCTCATTCACTACATCGACCATCTTTTGATTATTATTATTAACCTCTTGGTAAAAATTTGGATAGAGAATATCTAGTTTACCTTTTACTACCGCAAATTGACTATTGATATCGTCTCCAAGGGAACGTCCTGAATTCAAGGCTTTAGCATCCACAGCACTTAAGGCTGTTTTCAGAGATGGTCCTTCTTTCCCAGTTTTAATACTCTTGCCGTTGAAGAAGTCTACCGATGCCTGATGAGCGGCTTGAGCGAGCTGCAAGGATAGATCTTTTTTATAATAAGCCTCTACCAATTCTGGCCTTATAGTACCGCTGCTAAATATACCTGACGGAATACCAAACTTACCTGTTCTTATGTATCGTTCATAATTTTCTATGTAAGCACTTGTGACTAAAGTAAAAGGAGCATTGGACTCTGTAGAGGTATTGGTTACAAAAGTCTGTCGGTAATTCGTTTTCCAAGCTGAGAGCACTGGAGTAAACTTGCTTTGCATTTGTACCAAAAGAGTTTTAAGATAATTCAATCTATTGGTTGCTGACGGGTCAGTTATAAATTTGGCCAGTATTTCATCGTCAGATTGGCCTAGCCCGTTGATCAAGTAATCTAGCGCTGGGAAGCCTTGTTGAGGATAAGATATCGTTGTTTCTAAATTTTGGGAGCCACTTGAAACATTATTTTCAATGCCGACAACGTTGGCTGGATAGATATTAAAAAAGGAGCGCAATGTATAAGTCTCGGCAGGTCCAAAATTGAATAATTCTACCTTTTGCCATTCGATATAAGCGGAGGACCAGGCGTCTCTCAAATTCAAAAGTGCTGCTCTCGTGGGGCTATTGGCGAACAAATCCCCTGCAGCTTTTAATTCATCCAGCTTTACCTCGAAGCCCTGGTAGGAAGGTATGATTATCTCGTCAGCTATATGTTGTAATATAGGTCCCCTGTCGTAGGTTGATCCATTAGTTGAAGGTGGACCAGGCTTTGGCTCATCGTTTGAACTAGGCTTGCAACAAAGACAGAATATTAAAAAAACTATGTATATTTTATTTGCCATTTTTAATTTTGCTTATAAATATCAATTGGTAAGACTAAAAATCGCCTTACCAATTGATTAACACATTAATGACCTAAATGGACCATTCGTTCTAGTTGATTTTGAATTGTGCTTTTATTTTATTTTCGGCGCTTAAAACTTTTTCGTTGGTAATGTCCCAAAAACCGTTAGGAGAAACTAAGAGCTCCTTTAAAATACCATCGGAAAAATTAATATTGGCACCATTTAGTTTACAAAAACGAAGAGAATAGATGAAACCGGCTCCTTCACCAATTGCATGGGCTCTGGCGGCATCGCTTGTTCCAGTTCTCCATTTGCCCAAGTAACCAAGTGCTGCATTTGCAATCGCCACTTCAAACTGACTTCTAATGAAATTTGCTTGCTCCTTTAAAACCACTTGATCTTTATTGATGATTGCGGCTCTACCCTTAAGAAAGGCAAGATGGATTTTGCTATAATTGTCGTAATTATATTCCCACACATAAGATCCAAGAAAGCTCTCATTACTTGTT
>DASVUU010000573.1:0-13215 GCA_036386935.1 Cytophagaceae bacterium
TACCTTCATATTTCTTGATGTTCAAGAAGACCTTCACAAAACCTTCCTGCATGATGTCTTTAGCGTCTTCGTCGTTATTCGCATATCGACTGCATACCAATCTCATTACATTACAAAAGTAATTGTATAGACATTTTTGCGCATAGGGGTCGAAACTTCGGCAACCGCGAATAACTAGTTCTTCATCCATAGTATAAGCCTATATCATAGACTTTGATTTTGAAAAACGTGTCCAATCTTTTTGCAGGACGAAAGGTGGATTTAGGCCGTCGTCATTTGGCTAACTAAAAGTTCACTACGAGATTATAGCTCAGTTTGGCGAAGTATATCCGTATATTTGAGTAGACTTTTATAATATTTAAGCATAAAAAAAGCCCTATTGCTAGGGCTAATGTGACCATAGAGAGATTCGAACTCTCACACCACTAAAGGCACCACCCCCTCAAGATGGCA
Source organism: Cytophagaceae bacterium (assembly GCA_036386935.1). GTDB lineage: Bacteria > Bacteroidota > Bacteroidia > Cytophagales > Cytophagaceae > DASVUU01. The sequence goes on from DASVUU010000573.1 coordinate 454, forward strand.
TGTCTACCAATTCCACCATATGGCCATCGGTGCAAAAGTAATGATTTTGGAGTTAAATGGTAATTTATTTGTTTGTGTTTCATTTATTTTTTACGGTGGTTATCAATAGAATCTTTCATTCCTGCATATATCACAGTTTTCACTCCTTCCGTATTTAAGAAATCATGGGGAAATCCCATTTCAATTTTACTTACCCGGTCCAGCCGTTCCAAATGCTCGGCACTTAATTTATAGTCTAAACACGACAGACTCTCTCTAAGTTGAGATTCGTTCCTACACCCGATGACGGGGATCATTACACCTTTCTGCTGTCGTACCCAGTTTATAGCTACATGGCTCGCTGTGCAACCAATTTCTTCGGAAACCTTCAAGACTTCTTTTGCAATTATTTGATTTCTATCTGAAAGTCTAGTACTTCCTTCTTTTAGGCGCTTACCCGTGCTATTATTTTCTAAATATTTCCCAGTTAATACTCCCTGACCCAATGTCGCCCATGCGGTAATTGCGATATCTAATTCGTTTGCCATTGGTATCAATTCTCTTTCAGCGGAGCGTTGAATTAAGCTATATTCGATTTGCATGCCAATGAATGACGTCCAATTTTTCAGTTCTGCAATTGCATTCGCTCTTGAAACAATCCAAGCAGGTGTGTCAGAAATTCCAATGTATAATATTTTTCCAGCCCTTACGAAATCGTCTAATGCCCTTAAGACCTCTTCAATAGGAGTGAGGAAATCCCAAGCGTGCAAATAGCACAAATCGATATAGTCTGTTTTCAATCTTTTTAGACTTGCCTCTAAAGATTGCACCATATTTTTTCGGTGATTACCGGCAGCATTGACATCATTCAACTTGTTGTGCAAAGTGTACTTTGTCGCAAGAACTATTTTCTCTCGTTCCGCCGATATGAAATCCCCTAAGTACGCCTCACTAGTGCCCTCTGTATATCTATTGGCAGTATCAATAAAGTTGCCACCGCTTGCCACAAATGTCTTATAGATTTTTTCGCTTTCCCTCTTTGTCGGCCCCATATCCCCATTCCGTGCCAAATGTCATTGTGCCTAAGCAAAGTTCAGAAACACGAAGTCCACTCTTTCCTAATAGTTTGTACCTCATGACCAATATATCTTATAAAATTATATCCTAAATGCGATCTGGTGGTTTAACAAACAACCCCCCCATTATCGCCGCCATCAGCTGGGGCAACAAATGAAAGTTTTCCATCGCTCCCTTCTGCCATTAGAATCATACCTTGTGACATAATGCCTTTTATGTCACGCGGTGCTAGGTTGGCGAGTAGACAAACTTTGCGGCCAATAATATCTTTTGGGTCGTAGTGCTCAGCGATACCGCTTACAACTATACGTTCATCTAGACCGGTATTTAATTTTAGTTTAAGAAGCTTTTTGGTTTTCGCTACTTTTTCCGCTTCAATAATTGTAGCTACCCTTATATCTAATTTGGTAAAATCATCATAAGTTACCTCAGCTTTTGCTGGGGCAACAGCTACCTTTAGCTTTTCGTTTTCCGCCTTTGCATTTTGAAGTTTCAATATTTGAGCCTCTATAGCTTCATCTTCAATTTTTTCAAAAAGAAGCTCCCCTTGGTTTATTTGATGACCCCTTTCTAGGAGGTTGATGTTTCCTAAGTTGCTCCAATTCATCATCTCCACATTCAGCAAACCAAATAACTTGCATGATGTGAAAGGAAGGAATGGAGTAGTAGCGACAGCCAAATTTGCGGAGATTTGTAGACTAAGATTCAATATCGTCTTCACTCTTGCTTCATTGGTTTTTATCAATTTCCAAGGCTCTGTGTCGGCTAAATATTTGTTGCCTAACCGCGCTAACTCCATCACAAACGAAAGGGCTTCTCGGAATCTATAAGTTTCAATAGAGGTTGAAATCTTATTAGGTATTTCGTTTATTTTTTCAATCAGCTCCATGTCTATTCCTTCAAGGGTTCCAGCGTCTGGCACCTTTCCTTCAAAATACTTATGAGTTAATACAACAGCACGATTTATAAAATTTCCAAAGATTGCGACCAATTCATTATTATTCCTTGCCTGAAAATCTTTCCAAGTAAAATCATTGTCTTTGGTTTCAGGCGCATTCGCACACAACACATAGCGCAATACATCAGCCTTCCCCTTGAAATCTTCGAGATACTCATGCAACCATACAGCCCAATTTCGAGAGGTTGAAATCTTATTCCCTTCTAAATTCAAAAATTCATTTGCTGGAACATTTTCCGGAAAAATATAGTCTCCGTGAGCCTTTAACATCGAAGGAAAAATGATGCAGTGGAAAACTATATTGTCTTTTCCTATGAAATGGACGAGTTTGGTGTCACTATCTTTCCAGTATTTTTCCCACCCTTCAGCCTTGCCGTTTTTCCCTATAAAATAATCCTTGGTTGATGAAATGTATCCAATAGGTGCATCAAACCATACATAAAGCACTTTGCCTTCGGCATCTGGCAACGGAACTGGCACACCCCAATCAAGATCCCTGGTAACAGCTCTAGGTTGTAACCCTTGTTCTATCCAGGACTTGCACTGCCCATAAACATTGGGCTTCCACTCTTTATGGCCGCCCAAAATCCATTCCCTTAGCCATGGCTCGTATTTATCTAGTGGCAGATACCAATGCTTTGTTTGTTTTAGAATCGGTTTGCCGCCGCTTAAGGTGGAGTGTGGATTGATCAATTCAGCTGGACTGAGTGTCGATCCGCAGTTTTCACATTGGTCACCATAGGCATTTTCATTGTTGCAATGTGGGCACGTCCCCACAATATATCTGTCTGCTAAGAATTGGTTAGCCTCAACATCAAAATATTGTTCGCTTACCTTTTCCTCAAACTTTCCATTATTATATAATTTTCCAAAAAATTCAGAAGACGTTTCATGATGGATCTTTGCTGACGTTCGGGAATAAATGTCAAAAGATATACCCAGTTCTTTAAAAGAGTCCCCGATCATCTTATGATATTTATCCACAATTTGCTGGGGAGTGACACCTTCCTTTTTTGCTCTTAAAGTTATCGGAACCCCATGTTCATCCGATCCACCAATGAAAAGCACATCTTTACCTGTCAGTCTTAGATATCTTACATAAATATCAGCTGGAACATAAACTCCTGCAAGATGGCCAATATGAACGGGGCCGTTGGCGTAGGGTAGGGCAGAGGTGACCGTATATCTTTTAAAATCTTTGCTCATTTAAATAGTATTTAATGCTCTCTGTGCAAGCTTTAGAAAAGAACAAATATAGAAAAAGCTGGTGTTATGAAGCAAAAAATGACAGGTAGTCGCTCCCTTATCCTAAGATTAACAATATTATTAGTTAATATCAATTGTTTCAAGAGATGACATAATTGACTATAATTTTACTAGCTTTGCAGCTCGAAAATTAATAACAATGCAAAGTATCAGAAACATAGCCATCATCGCCCACGTTGACCACGGCAAAACGACATTAGTAGACAAAATTATCCATGCTTCTAAAATATTTAGAGAAAATCAGGAGTTTGGAGACCTTATATTAGACAACAATGACCTTGAAAGAGAAAGAGGTATTACAATTACTTCTAAAAATGTGTCAGTTAGATATGGTGATGTTAAGATTAATATAATCGATACACCTGGTCACGCCGACTTTGGCGGTGAAGTTGAAAGAGTTTTAAAAATGGCCGATGGTGTTCTTCTTCTTGTGGATGCCTTCGAAGGACCAATGCCACAAACAAGATTTGTTCTTGGAAAGGCTATAAACTTAGGTTTAAAACCAATTTTGGTAATCAATAAGGTTGACAAAGAAAACTGTAGACCTGATGAAGTGCACGAGTCAGTTTTTGACTTAATGTATAACTTAGGAGGTACTGAAGACCAACTTGACTTTGTTACCTTATACGGTTCGTCTAAGCAAGGTTGGATGAGTACTGATTGGAAGAAACCAACTACAGACATCGTTCCGTTATTAGATGCAATTGTTAAAAATATTCCACCAGCACCAATTAGGGAAGGTGTACCGCAACTACAAATTACTTCTTTAGATTATTCTTCATTTGTAGGTCGTATTGCCATCGGAAGAGTTCACCAAGGTGAATTTAAAGAAGGCGCTACGATGGCTCTTTGCAAATTAGAAGACAAGATTAAAAAAGTGAAAATAAAGGAGCTTCAAGTTTTTGAAGGTCTTGGCAGGGTAAAAGTACCTTCAGTGAAGGCTGGAGACATCTGCGCGATAGTTGGTATAGAAGATTTCGAAATTGGAGATACTTTGACTGATGCTGACTCGCCAGTTCCACTTCCTCGTATATCAATTGATGAGCCAACAATGAACATGTTGTTTACAATAAACAACTCCCCATTCTTCGGTAAAGAAGGGAAATTCGTTACATCGAGGCATTTAAGAGATCGCTTATTTAAAGAGATTGAGAAAAACTTGGCTCTAAAAGTTCAGGAAGCAGGTAGCGAAGATAAGTTCTTAGTATTTGGCCGTGGAATTCTCCATTTGTCAGTTCTTATTGAGACGATGCGTCGTGAAGGTTATGAATTACAAGTAGGACAGCCTCAAGTGATTTTTAAGGAAATAGACGGAGTTAAATGCGAGCCAATTGAAATAATGGTCGTTGACGTTCCTGAATCTAGTTCTGGAAAAGTGATAGAGCTTGTTACTCAAAGAAAAGGCGAGCTTTTAATCATGGAGCCAAAAGGCGATCTTCAACATTTAGAATTCAATATACCAGCAAGGGGACTTATTGGATTAAGAAATAATATTCTTACAGCTACCGCTGGTGAGGCGATTATGAATCATAGGTTCAAAGCTTATGAGCCACACAAAGGAAGTATTCCTGGTAGGATCAATGGATCGTTAATTTCTATGGATACTGGCGACAGTACAGCCTATGCAATTGATAAATTACAAGATAGAGGAGTGTTCTTCATCGATCCAGGTGAAGAGATATACATGGGTCAAGTTATCGGAGAGCATACTAGAGGCAATGATTTAGTTGTAAACGTTCTTAAAGGTAAAAAGCTTACTAACATGCGTGCTTCTGGTACGGATGATAACGTGAAGATCGTGCCAAAGGTGCAATTTTCTTTAGAAGAAGCGCTCGAGTACATCCAAAAAGATGAGTTGCTTGAAGTAACCCCAAAATCTATCCGTATGAGAAAGATATTTTTGGATGAATCAGAAAGAAATAGAATGAGCAAAAAAGCTGATTAAGTTCTTATAACTTTTTTAAAAAGAGCCTGTTTTCAGGCTCTTTTTTTGCCCGAGCGAGCTTTATTGGTTCTAACACCATTGCGTAGCCTTCTCAATCCAGGCATATGTATTTTTAAGGAATCCTTCTTACATTACTTTGCTGCTAAACAATTTTCCAGGTCCAAAACTTATCTCAAAAAGATTAGTGAAGAAGAATGGATAACCAACAAATAATTGAAACATTGGGTGGCCTGGCGGGCACACTTACCACGATAGCATTTTTCCCGCAAGCCTATAAAGTCTACAAGTCTGGCGATACGTCAGCAATTTCCTTAAGAATGTTTATAATCTTAAACATAGGGTTAATAGGGTGGACAGTTTATGGAATTTTACTTAAGCAAGTACCGGTTATAATTCCAAACATTACTACTTTTCTATTAGCTTTTTATATCCTTATTAGAAAAATAAGAGGAAGGAAACTCGAGAATTCTCATTCTTAGCAAATGCAGGAAATATTAGGAATAGTAAAATTAAAAGATGCACAACTGCGCTATGTCAGGTGGGGTGAGGGACCAAAGACCTTATTGTGCTTCCATGGCTTTGGTTTAGACAAAGATAGTTTCTTCAGGTTAGCCTCAATGTTATCGAATGAATATACCATTTTTTCATTTGACATTTTCTTTCACGGCCTTAGCACATTCAAATCCAAAGGGGGGGTCGTAACAAAGAGTTTCTGGAAGGATATAATGACCATCTTTTTGAAGGAAAATAATATTAAGCGATTTTCCGTGTTGGGTTTCAGCATGGGAGGGAAATTTGCTTTGGCAACAGTAGAAGCCTTCCCCGCAATGATTGCAAACCTGATTTTAATTGCTCCTGACGGTATAAAAGTCAGCCGTTGGTACAAGTTTGCAACATCTACCTTTTTTACAAGAGCTCTGTTAAAAGAAAATATCAAGAAGCCCTTTATATACTTTAAGCTAGTAAAAATAGCCAGGAAGTTAGGTTTAGCTCAAAAAAGTGTGGCAAGATTTGCAAACACACAAATGCAGACGCGGAATCAAAGAGAACTGGTATTTAACAGCTGGACAGCATTTAGAAAATTGACCTTTGATATCGATGAGATTACAGAAACCCTGGTAAGGCAGAGGATCAAGGTATTTATATTTTTAGGCAATCATGATAAAATATTGCAAGAAGCCGATTTGGCGGATTTCGTCGGGAAGATTCCAGGTGCCAAGTTAAAAGTATTAAACTCAGGACACTCTAACCTGGTCGATAATGTGGAATTATTTTTAGCCGCAAATCAGAGATATTTTAGTGAATTTGATCATTTATAAACATACCTTTGATTTCATTGCAAATTTCTAAAAATGAAGCTTAAAGATAAAGTTGTTATAATTACTGGGGGTAGCTCTGGGATAGGAAGATCTTGTGCCTTCGCCTTTGGTCTAGAAGGAGCCAAGATTGTTATCACGGGAAGAAACCAAGATTCATTGTTACGGGCTAGTGATGAGCTTCGGAAGTCCAATATAGAAATCTTAGCTATCAATGCAGATGTAAGTTTAGAAGAAGACAACAAAAGGCTGATCGCGGAGACTCTAAATGCATATGGTAAAATAGATATTCTGATAAACAACGCGGGAATTTCCATGCGTTCATTATTTTCAGAAGTTGACCTTTCTGTCATAAAAAAAGTAATGGATATCAACTTCTATGGAACTGTCTATGCAACAAAGTATGCTTTGCCAGAAATTTTAAAGACAAAGGGCACAATTGTAGGCATTTCGTCAATTGCAGGGTTTAGAGGCCTTCCAGGACGTACTGGTTATTCGGCGTCAAAGTTCGCAATGCAAGGTTTTTTAGAAGCACTCAGAACTGAGCTTCTTCATACTGGAGTAAATGTTCTACTTGCTTGTCCGGGATTTACTAATAGTAATATTCGTAGCACTGCATTAAATAAAAATGGGAATATTCAAGGAGAGTCGCCACTCGACGAAGAAAAAATGATGTCCTCAGAGGAGGTAGCTAAGGAAATTCTAAAGGGGGTAATAAATAAAAAAAGGGATCTAATATTAACTTTTCAAGGAAAACTCACCGTATTCTTAAATAAAAGATTTCCAGCTTTTATGGATAAGATGGTATATAACCACTTTAAGAAGGAACCTGATTCTCCAATAAAGTAAATCAAATATGCAACTCTGACTTAATTTCGATAAGTGCTTCCATTGAGAGTGGCTTAGTTATAAAATTAACTACATACCTATTGTCTACGAGCCTATCGATGTCTCTTTTATTGTCAGAGCTACTTAATATGATTATTTTGCATTTACCTCTTATTTCATCAGATAAATTCTCGAATTCATAGAGAAAAACAAATCCATCCACGATGGGCATATTGATATCGAGAAATATAAGATCTGGTAGCTTGGTCACATCGTCCTTATTAGCTTCTAGGTACTCCAAACCGCTCCTCCCTGAGTCTTTGACAACAATCTTGGACGAAAATTTACTTATCTCTAGGACTCTTCTATTGATAAAGTTGTCTGTGTCGCTGTCGTCGACAAGCATTACCAAGCCTACATTGTTTTCACTTTCTGTATTGATTGTCCTCATATTGATTATCGCTGGTAAGTGTATTAACGCAGCAGAAAGTGTAGAGTTGTCAATAGGTAATTAACATCATTGTAAGAAAAAGGGAAGATTTTTACAATTTTTTAAAATCGCTAAAGGAAATTTGCTGCTTAGCCTTAATGTTTTTTTTCTGAAAACTGATTGAAAATCAATGAATTTTATGTCAAGCTGTGAGCTTACATTTGATCTGAGAGGGAAATATTGATTATAAAAGTTATTAAGAAAATGATATTGATCCAATAAGCCGCTGGTGCTTTTTTCTAGCAAAAAGCTATTGTTTAAATTATCTTAATATAGGATTGGAGAATTTGTAAATTAGCAAAAGAAAAAGCCGACTAAATTGTCGGCTTTTTCTTTCTAAACTATCTTACTTGATTGCTGCAGCCTGCTGAGCTTGAGCTTTCACCTTCTCAGGCCTTAAGCTTCTAACTGTAGCACCGGCCTGCCACATCTCTGAATCATGTAATTCCTTCAATTCAACTTCTAGTTTTTCTCTGTAATCAGGTTGGCTGTTTAGTTTAATTGTTCTTTCAGCTTCCTTGCCAGTTGCAACACTTTCGTAAAGATCTTCAAAAACCGGTTGTACCGCGTCTCTGAATTTGTTTTTCCAATCTAATGCGCCTCTTTGCGCTGTAGTAGAGCAATTTGCATACATCCAGTCCATTCCGTTTTCAGCAACCAAAGGCATCAAACTTTGTGTAAGTTCTTCAACAGTTTCATTGAATGCTTCTGACGGTGAATGACCTCTTTTTCTAAGTACATTGTATTGTGCTTCGAAAATACCTTGTATTGCACCCATTAAAGTACCTCTCTCCCCTGTAAGGTCGCTATATACTTCTTTTTTGAAATCGGTTTCAAAAAGGTATCCTGAACCTACTCCAATACCCATCGAGATAACTTTGTCTTTGGCTTTTCCGGTTGCATCTTGGAAGATTGCGAAACTAGAGTTAAGTCCAGCACCTGCAAGGAACATTCTCCTTAAGCTTGTTCCTGATCCCTTAGGAGCTACCAAAATTACATCTATATCAGCTGGAGGTATGATACCAGTTTGTTCTTTGTAGGTAATTCCGAATCCATGAGAGAAATATAATGTCTTTCCTGGTTTTAAATATTTTTGTACAGTAGGCCATAGAGCTATTTGACCAGCGTCTGAGAGTAAGTAGCAAATGATTGTACCTTTCTCTAAAGCCTCTTCGATAGAAAACAAAGTTTTTCCTTCAACGAAACCGTCTCTTACTGCGTGGTCCCAAGATTTAGATGGTTTTCTTTGACCAACTATTACATTGAATCCATTATCCTTCATATTCAAAGCCTGTCCTGGTCCTTGAACACCGTATCCTATTACTGCAATTGTTTCATTTTTTAATACTTCTCTTGCTTTATCAAGAGGAAATTCTTCGCGTGTAACAACGTTTTCTTCTACACCGCCAAATTTTAATTTTGCCATAGCTACTTTTTTTATTACAAAGTTGGATGATTATTTCTTATAAAGGTATGAATAAACAATGGTATGTTAGGTAATTTTTATGGATTTGGATCTAAAGTCCCCAGGGCTTTCACCAGTGCTGCTCTTAAAATATTTCGAAAAATACGATTGATCATTGAAGTTTAGTTTATAGCAAATCTCGGAAATGGTTAGGTCTGTGTGAATTAATAGCCTTTTGGTTTCCAGGATTATCTTATCTCGAATAATCTCGCCAGAGGTACGACCAGTATGAGATTTTATGGTTTCACTGAGATGACTAGCAGTTACTCCAAGATATTCTGAATAGTCCTTTACTGATTTATATTCAGCATATTTTTCCTCTACCAGTTGCTTAAATCTTTTAACCAACAGTTTTCCCTTGCTCAATTTTCCGAAATCGTTGCTATCTGGATAGAGCTTTTTGCAGGTAAGAAGTATGATATCCAGTATTGATCTTATTATCTCTTCCGAGACTTCGGAGATGCTATTTTTTTCTATTAGGGACCTTGTGAACAGGTATTTCAGCGACTCTGCATCGTCTTCCTTATCCAATACCAATGGATCTGGACTGCCTGTGATGTTGAAAAAAAATGGAAGCTCAAGAAGCTTATTTTTGTCCAATTTATTTAACAAATAGAATTCGGCCGTGAATAAAAAAATAAATCCGCTGATATCGTCGGACAGCTTTAGATTATGAATTTGGCCGGGAGTTAGAAAAAATATCGAGTTGGGGACTATTTCATATTTATTGCTATCAATGGTGTGCTCGCCGGACCCATGGGTGACAAAAAGAATCTCAAAAAAATCATGTCTATGAGGATATTTTACGTCAAAATTTCTATCCTTTTTGAATATTTCTATTTCATATTGCCTGATTAAGTTGCCTTTTCTAAATTTATCGATGCTATATAAAGGAACTCCCTTACTCATAATCTTGATAAACCATGGAACAAGATAAGTCGAAAAATTAAATCTTAGTGACCGACTGGATATCGTGTATCCTAATCATGTTTTTATAAATTTTTTCTGTTTCTGATTCTTCTACTTCTACCTCAAGCATGCATACTGCATTCTTTGCATCACTTTGTTTATAGTTAAGACTTAAGACAGACAACCCTCTTTTTCTAATTGGCATCATTATTCTATCGATAGTCTCGGGAGTGTGGTTGCATTCAATCTTCCAAGTAAATTTTTCTTTCATGGTATTTAAGGTCTAGTTTCAAAGATAAATATTATGCTATATAAGACAATGGGTGGATGAGAAAAGGGCACTTTTTTAAAAATCATTTTTACGGTTTCCAAGTTGTATTTTAGAAATATTTATATAGGATTCGTTGTAGAATTGTTTCCTAAACCACAGTTCAAATGCGGGGTCGACAAATTTGTAGGTGCCGTTCACCTCTTGTATTATATCGTTGTTGATAAACATCGTTTTGTTTTTACTGACGTTTCGTGGCGTACCTAAATTATACTTTACCATTACTGCAGCACTAGTGTACTGTACTTCGCCTTTTATCACTGCCTTCAGTAAATTAAGCTGAGTCGTACTTATATCTTCAATTTCTTTTTGATACAAAGGTGAATTGGCCTGGATTAGTTCTGAAAGAGCTTTTGCTACCTCTTCAATTCCTGCTGTTTGGTTGGTGAGATTCCAGGTATAATGTGCCAGCTGCTGTACGTACCATGAGTGATTCTGCATGGTTTCCACGATAACGGTTGCGATTTCTTTTCGAATGTCTTTTTGTGTACTTATAAAACTTTGTTTTATAAATTTTACCCAATGTTCGGTGTCTATCTTACCTAATAACATAATGTCTCCAAACCGATAAAAGGGTTTGGAGGGATTATTAAAGATATTGGTCATCATATGTCGCTTACTTCCATATAGGCAGTAGGTGACTCGTTTCTGTCTTTGCCATATTGCCCGCATTTTTTTTTCTAAATTCTCAAAATCAGTGAAGGAGGAAAGATTTTGAAATTCGTCTAGGCAGATGATTATTTTAATCCCTTTTTTTTCTGCGATAACTTCTGGTAGATTCAATATTTCGTCACTATGCTTCCTTAATTCTTTCCAATCAAAGCTTAGACTAAAATCTGTCATTGGGTCGATACCTACGCTAATTTGAGGCATCAGCGTTTTGAAAAAATCTTTTCCACTTGTCATCCATTCTTGCCATTTGGAAGAAGAGGCCTTGATTACCTCGCGTGCGAAAGTTTGGAGGAATTCTTCTTCGCTGCCAGCTGAGAAAAGATCTATGATGACCGTTTTATGATTTTTTTCTTTTTTATTTAGCTCTAGTATTACCTTCTCTACCAAGGATGATTTACCCCATCTTCTTGGCGAAATTATCATGGTGTTGATTCCATTCAATAAATTGCTTTTCAGTTTTTCCACTTCCTTTTCCCTATCGGTAAAGGAATGCGTACTTACCGTATTTCCGTAAATAAATGGGGATGTTATCATTATACTATCTGGTATTATACCTTTGGGTATTATACCCGAAGGTATAAAATAAAAAAGGTTTAAACAAAAACAAATCGGGGCGAACCCGGGTCAAATTTGCGTATTCCCTGTTTTTAGCAGTTATTTGCAGGAAAAAAGCTCGTGTTCAATTTAGAAAGACTGATTAGAGACAATATAAAAAGAGTAAAGCCTTATGCCTCGGCCCGCGATGAATACAAAGGTACTGAAGGGGTATTTTTAGACGCGAATGAAAACGCTTTAGGTTCTGTCACCTCAGAGGACTACAATAGGTATCCCGATCCATTACAAAAGGAATTAAAAGTCCAACTATCAGCGCTTAAAAGAGTGTCCGAAAATCAAATATTTTTGGGAAATGGAAGTGATGAAGCAATTGATCTAGTGTATAGAATATTTTGCACACCTGGTAAAGACAATGTAATCGTCACTCCGCCGACCTATGGCATGTATGAAGTGAGCGCGGCGATCAATGATGTAGAGGTGAAGCTGGTCCCATTGACAACAGAATTCCAGTTACAACCCGATAAAATATTAGAGGCTGTTGACATAAATACTAAAATCATATTTTTATGTTCTCCTAACAACCCTACAGGCAATTGTCTTCTTACCCGTGATATTGAAAAAATACTAAACGGATTTTCAGGAATAGTTATAATCGATGAGGCTTATATAGATTTTGCTCCAGACAAAAGCTTCATGCAGAAACTAAATTCTTATCCCAATCTGATCATTTGCCAAACGTTTTCGAAAGCTTGGGGTATGGCAGCTATAAGGTTAGGAATGGCCTTTGCCTCCGAGCAAATAATAAGTCTGTTTAATAAGATAAAACCCCCATACAATGTAAACGGCATTACCCAGAAAATAGCTTTAGATGCGTTAAAGCATTTATTGGACAAGGAAAGAATGGTGGAGGAGATTCTAGATCAAAGAGAACACCTGATACAATCTTTGAACGAAATACCCTCTGTTGTAAAAGT
>DASVUU010000574.1:0-7216 GCA_036386935.1 Cytophagaceae bacterium
TGACTCTCGAAGAAAAGGCTGCGCAGCTACAGTGTTTCATGGATGACTTTGATGTCAAAACAATGGGAACATTAGGCATGGGAAATATGGCGAGTATTTTCGGAAAGTACGAGCCGGTCGAAGCGGCCAGACGCTATAACGAAATGCAGAGGTATTTCAAGGAGAAGACCCGATTAGGTATACCCGTTATTTATCACGGGGAAGCGGTATTCGGACTTATGGCGTATGGTGTAACTAGTTTCCCGCAGCCAATCATGCAGGCGAGTACATTTAATCCGAAATGCAGGAGCGCATGGTAAAAGCCATTGCGTCTGAAGTTAGAAGTAGGGGTTACAAACAGGTGTTGAGTCCAACTATCAATGTGGCGTATGACTCAAGATGGGGCCGCACTCACGAGACTTATGGAGAGGATCCTCTATTGGTCTCTAAGATGGGAGTAGCTTACATAAAAAGCATGGAAGGGAACGGTGTTATTTGTACACCTAAGCATTTTGCTTCAAATATAGGTCACAATGGCTTGTTTGGCGGTGCCGTTCATTTCAGTGAGCGGTTCCTGCGTGAAGTAGAATTCCCTCCGTTCAAGGCGGCAATCATGGAAGCAGGTGCACATTCAATTATGCCTGCTTATAATTCTATTGATGGTGTGCCCTGTATTATCAATGACTGGTTATTGAGCGACATCCTACGCAAGGAATGGAAGTTTAAGGCATTTATATCATCAGACTATGGGGCACTCAGGGAGGCAATTACGCTTCATAGGGTCGCGGTAGACAAAGTTGACGCAGCCATCAAAGGAATTTCCGTCGGGATGGATGTTGAGATGCCTCATACCGATGTCTATGGTGGTCCATTGATCGAAGCTGTGAAGTCAGGAAGGCTTTGGGTCGCACTGGTTGACAGTTGTGTGAAAAGAGTGTTACAGGAGAAATTTAGATTAGGATTGTTTGAAGAGATATATGTTGATCCTGCACAGGCAGCCAAAATTTGTGACAATGTCGAGCATCGAGCTATAGCTAGGGAGGTAGCTCAGCAGGGTATCGTCTTATTAAAGAATGAAAAGAATACATTGCCATTTTCAAAAGGCATAAAATCAATCCCCGTTTTGGGACCCCTTGCTGACGACCTACTTTTAGGTAACTACGCTGGTTGGGGCATGAAGAAGGTTTCCATCTTAGAGGGAGTCAAAAATAAGGTAGGAAATACTGCCACCATGAAGTTTGAAAAAGGTTTTCGTGCCTCATCTGTTGAATATCCACGTTTAGGGAAGGAAGTTTGACAACCCTCGATCCCCGATACCTTTCTATCATACGCTAAAGGGGTTGGTGCGAGTACACCAAAAGTGGCGAGTGCTATGGGTATCCCCACAAAATGCCAATGCAGAGTTCATGTGCCAATTGTTAGATTTTGATCCTGACTTTTATTATATGAGAATATTACAATTTATAACGAAGATTTATATCTTTGTCAATAGTGTTAATATGTAACAAATTGATTATTAAGTATTTGATCTCTTTTATTTTACCTTTCGGTATGCCGGATTTAGTGCCTTTAATTAGACTAATCGCTTTATAAATAAACTTTTAAGAGGTAGCTGGGAAAGTTCGATTTACGTATTAAAAGCAAGCAGTTTTCTTATGAAGTCAAATAAATACTTTTTAAATACATGGGTTGGATATGTATTTTGTTGCCTATTCTTTATTGTTACAAATTCATTTTGTCTCCATGCCAGTGGAGTTCGAAATGTGGAAATTTTGAAAGAGGAGAAGGTAAGCTATACAATCGAGCAGTTGATGGAAGATTCCTTACTCCCATTCCGTCGATATAAGACGGAAGGCTTTCAAAGGCAGCAGAAGTCCTTCTGGTTACGTTTTACCTATAATAATAAAGACGCCTCCAAAACATACTACCTACTTTCGCCCTATATTCTTAATAAAAAGCTGGACTTATATTATAGGTTAGACGATAGTTTGCGTCATTACCAAACTGGTGCCGAGCTACCTTTAGAAAAACGCAACCTTTACCTTCCAAGTTTATATGTGAGGTTGCCGAATAGCAAAGAAGAGACGGTTTGTTGGCTACATGTGCAGGCTTTTTTTGGATATTCCTTTTTTTTTGCGGAACATGATATAGAATCGATAATAAAGGACGAAATAAAACTTTCCAATTTTGACTATTTTACTATAGGCTTAAGTTTTTTAGCTTTCATATTTAGTATCGTGTTTTTCTTTTTCTTAAAAGACAAATTATACCTCTACTATGCTATTTTTTCCTTTACGCTTATTGTTTCGAGACTTACCTTGAACGGTTATATCGTTCAATATATAAATCCATATATTACCTTCAACTCCTTAAGGCCTATTTTTCATTTGTTCACCATTAGTTATGGTGTTATCTCTATCGCAGTTCTCTTCTATTTTTATGAATTTCTAAAATTCTACAAAAGGCAGAGGTTGTTTCATATTGCCTTTTATACCTTGGGCGGTATAAGATTTGTGTTCATTGTAATGAATCTTTTGTCAGATGATCCTATGTTAGAGAAGATCTTTGACAGCCGTTCTTTTGATTTAGTTATACAGTTTGTTTTGTTGCTAATTGTCTTGAGAACTTCGAAGAAATACTTTAAGCCCTTGGTCTTAGCGGCTGCAAGTCTTCTGTTGCTTTTAGCAGGAAATTTACTCTTTCTACTACCTAATTGGGGATATCTTAATATTGAAGGCAGTAGCTATAATTCTTTCTTAAATCTCGCAGGCCTTGAAGTAGTTGTCTTTGCTATAGGCACTGCCTATCGAACCTATTTTTTGAAAAAGGAACATGACGTTGCCGTTGCGAAGGTAGTAGAAGGGCTAAAGGAGCGGGAGCAGCTAAAAGACAAGTTGAATATGGAGCTTGAAATAAAAGTGGAGGAAAGGACTCAAGAAATCCAGGCGAGGAATAAAGAGATAGAAGAGCGAAACCAACAAATTGAAAAAATGAATTTCCTCTTGAAATCTCATAATATAGAGCTTAAGTCTGAAGTCAATCTTGCCAACGAAGCTAGGGTTTTACAGAAAATCATGGATTATAATGAATTTCAGAAGATATTCCCTGACGATGAGGCTTGTTATAAATATTTGGCGAATTTGAAGTGGAAGCCTGATAAAAGCTATGTTTGTAGAAAGTGTAACTATCCTGTCGTTCCGGACCAAGAAACGTTATCTATAAGATGTGGGAGGTGCCGATATATGGAATCTGTTACAACAGGGACCCTTTTCCAAAGTCTTAGATTTCCCATTTTGAAGGCCTTTTATATCACCTATAGGACAAGTACAGCTCAAAATGAGTCGTTCACCATCGCTGACCTTGCCGAGGAGATTTCATTGAGACAGGCTACACTTTGGACATTTAAACAGAAAGTAAATGATTTAATACAAGCTAGTCAAACCAAGAGGAAACATAAAGACGGTTGGACGCACTTGATTGAATACTCGATTGTAAGGGTGAAGGTCGATAAATAGTATAAAATTAATTGGTATAATGGCTAGCAATATCGCCTATTTAAGTTTATTTGGGACGGTAAGTTATAAGTAAGTATTTAAGATCAAGGCGCTACCTTATTCCTTCGTCTATATTTTAGAATTCTAGACAGCCGGGGATACTATTTAGTTGGTTAAATTACTTAAAGTGGTCGGAATACCATTTTAATAACGTCATTACTTTTATTTATTTTATGTAATTTGTTTCCGCCGCATGCCTAAATGCGTTTTTAATTCCATCATAATAATCCCCTTGATGCTATCGAACAATCCCTTCTACTTTGCTTTAATTGAAAGCTCTTTATTTGCTACCTTGTATCTTTTGCGAGCAGTATTAATTGTCAATGACTTCCATTGCGTTGGAAGAATTTGATTTTGTTGAACTAAACCGTTATCGGTAATATTCAGTCCTCCGAATCCATAGATTAGGGTTTGCAGCATCCCGCCATAGCCAGTGCAAAACGTTGTATTGGTGTTGTTTGGAATTTCAGACATAAAAAAGAAAGGCGTCTTTAAATTGTCTTTATAAGATTTATTAAAGAATTCATAACCCTTATCAACATTGCCAAGTCTTGAATAAAGTATAGAAAGGACACTGTATCCCATTGCAGGACCGAGAGGGTCTATTTTTGGTTCGTAGTAATTAAGGTCTTTTATTATTTGACTTTTTTCGTTGATCACATTCAGCGGATAGGACAATAAGTTTACATCAGCCTGTTTTATTACCTCCCCTTTATACCCCTGATATTGTAAGGTATGACCTTCTGGTGCTTTCAAAATTACAATGTTGTCAGCAACGTTCTGCCAGGTTGTATTTGGCTTTTCACCTAACAATGTAGCTGCTTTTATTGCATTCAACAGGCACTGTTTAGCTGCTCCATTAGTGAATGCATTGTCGTCAACATCTTCATGGTATTCATCTGGGCCAATCACCGTAAGTATATGGAATTTGCCATCTTTTCCTTTCACAGTTCTGCTCGCCCAAAAATCGGCGACATCTCTTATAATTTCATAACCTGTATTCTTAAGCCATTCCTTGTCTCTCGTGACTAAGTAATAGTTCCAGAAGGCTATACCAACATCTGCAGTAACGTGATGTTCGTTCATATCTATTTTATAGTTAACTGTGCAAAGTTCATTTCCTTCCATGTCAGATTCCCATGGGAACATAATGCCTTTATATCCATTCAATAGAGCTCTTTTTCTACATTGTTCTCGAGTATTGTACCTAAATTTAAGCATAGATTCTGCAAACTTGGGTTGCATCACTAGTAAGGCAGGATACATCCATAGTTCTGAATCCCAGAAGATGTGTGCACCCCAAGCATCGCTTGAAAGTCCGCAAGGCGGAATGCTGAAATCCATTCCTTCAATAATAGATGAATAAAGTGAGTACAAAGCTACATTGATATCACGTTGTGCAAGTTCATCTCCTTTTATCACAATATTATTTTTCCAAAGTTCTTCCCATTTGCTTATATGTCCTTGTAGAAAGTAGTCTATACCGTGATGGTATTCTCTAGCGCAGGCGCGAAGGGCATCATTGAAGGGATCACCAGTTAGTCCGTTGTGGGTAAAACTTGCTACTAGACCAAAACTATATTTTTCCCCTTTTTTCAATACGATGTTAAAAGAAATTTTTTGACTGTTTGCGGTAGGAGTAGTGTATGTAAGTTCTGGAATTGTGCCAGGAAAGTGATAGGCATTGGCACCGCTGATGCATCCTTCGCCAGAAAGATTCGGAAGAAGTGAGTACATGACCGGGATCTTATCTTGGAATTTTTTGTACCCCATCAAAGTCTTGTAACTGGTAGTTACCTTACTTCTATCAGGCAGGTTTATCTGATTAGAAATGGTTAGTTCCAGATTCTCTAACGCCTCAATTTGTATAGTATTCGTTGCACCCTGCGGATTATTCCTTAGTGCTGCCATCTTGCAGCTGATCTTTATTTTATTGGCATAGGTGTAATTGGTGTACAGTATTGCTTCTTTTAAATTGATGGTTTGCTCCCAGTTCGTCACCTCTTTTCCAAATATAAGGTCTCCTGATCCCTTAATAGAAAGGGCGATGTCCATTGGTTTGTAGTAATTAGTAAGTGTTGGATACCCGCCTGGTACTGCGTCATATAAGCCATTGATGTATATTTCATTCGTTTTGAGCCCGCTTTTGTGAGTCCTTATCCCAACAATACCATTTCCAAGGAAACAATGATTGTAATTTGAGGTGTCAGTAGTTGTGACTGACCAAACAGGCAGACTTGTCGAAAAACAATTTATTTGTAGTGTTATGTAAATTGCAAACAATGATATTCTCTTCATCTTTAGATTTCTATTTTCTGTTTTAAGTTAATTTTTTGCCTCAGGATAATTGTCTGATGTCTATTTTCTAATTTTCACCTGAATTGTCGGAGCCATTAATTTGAGGTGTTTTATAATATTGAATTAGATGTGTCCATCCGTCTTTATGTTTCCGCCTTGTAATTGCGCTGCTAGCTTCTTTTACTTTTTGGATAAAGGCATGAACTGTAGCCGATCTGGTGTCCAGCTCCAGGGAAAAATCTTCTAATGTTTTTGTCTTTTTAGTACCTATCACATAGGTGATATAAAATGCCTTTTGAATTGGAAACTTTACATTATGGTATAGCGTATAAGATGTGAGGGTATTCACAAAACCACATTTCGTGCATTTTTTCGCTGGTTTATTATTAACAATTTTTTTATCATAATAGGAAGTAGCGCCGCATTTCGTGCATACAAATCCATTGGCCCATTTTATATTTTCAATGTGTTTATAGCATGTCTCCTCATCGGGAAAATTTTGCTTGAATTCTTCAAAGGACATTAACTTGTCTTCTGACCTCGCTTTAATCTGATCCGATACCAAAACTTTCAGTTGACCGTTATCTTTTTCAAGGTATCTGTTTAAACTTTCAATTTTTTTATAGGACTCTTCTAACTGTTGATTTGCCAGCTTCAACTCCAAGGTTTTTACATTTACTTCTCTCTCTAACAGTATATTTTGGTTTTGTTTGATTAAAACAATTTCATCTGCAGCGGCTACCGAGGTTTTTAAAGCTTTTTCCCTTTCACCGGCAAGCGATCGCAGCCAATAAGTAATAGAAATTCCGAAAAGTACAATTTCCATTATACCATATATTGAAAAAAAGAAAAAGCGGGGGACGAATCTTATTAAGTCAAATTTTATACTTAGGAAGGCAAAGTAAATTAGACACACTCCCAGAAAGACAAACCAGGCAGGCTTATATTGTCTAGTGAGAAGAAAAATTGAAGCAATGAACGACGGTAGCAGCGCGATCTTATTGATGTAGTCATCATTCCACGACCAACCATTCAAGATATAAATTACTAGACAAGTGCATAATATGCAGACGACTGCTATATTGATTTTAAATAACGGTTTAAGATTATTTTTAAGCTGAAGCAGATCGCTTGTGTATAACACTAAAAAGATTGTAAATAGGTAATGCGGGATGATATAGTAGCCGCGGCCGAATGGAATATTTAGCCACCAAAGGTATAGGGGTGTGTCATGGTTAATGGACAGCATAAAAACCCAGAAAAAGGCTACATAAAGCATATAGTAAACATAGATTCTTCGCCATAATAAAAGCGCAAATAACCCGCTGTATAAAATTGCTAGAAAAAATATCCCATTTATCAAACCATAGAAAGTATGTTCCTTT
>DASVUU010000575.1:0-13829 GCA_036386935.1 Cytophagaceae bacterium
AAATGGTACGACGCGTGGAAAGATATAAGGATTAAGTGGCATCAAGCGATTGGAATTCCTGCTGATAAATTGAAATTTCATAACCACGAGAAGTTGGCCCACTATGCGAATGCCGCGGTAGATATTGAATTTCAATTTCCATTTGGTTTTAAAGAAATAGAGGGAATACACTCACGAACAGATTTTGATCTATCAAATCACGAAAAGCTTTCTAAGAAAAAGCAACAATATTTCGACAATGAAATCAGCAAGAATTATGTGCCCTATGTTGTAGAAACATCGGCTGGTGCTGACCGTGTTTTCCTTGCTGTAATGTGCAATGCTTATACCCAAGAAACGGTTGGGGAGGGAGATGACAAGAAGGAAAGAGTTTATTTAAAGCTTCATCCCGCCCTTGCTCCGGTGAAGGCAGCGATACTTCCTCTTGTAAAAAAAGATGGACTGGCCGAAAAGGGAAAGAAGATTTACGATGATCTTAAATTCGATTTCAACATTATCTATGAAGAGAAAGACGCGATAGGCAAAAGGTATACACGTCAGGATTTGATTGGTACACCTTTTTGCATTGTAGTTGACTACCAGACAATGGAAGACGATACTGTTACTATTAGGCATAGAGATAGCATGAGTCAAGATAGAGTTAAAATAAGTGCTCTGAAGGATATCATTGCTGATGCCGTTTCGTACAAACGGGTATTTGAAAACCTTTAAAACATCCAGTTTATTCTATTTGTAATTGAAAAGGCAGGCTATTGGTCTGCCTTTTTTTGTTTCGATGGCAGCTTGAAATGTTTATCCTACTATTGCTCTTTCTTCGTTCCGGCACAAAGCGAAGCCTAGCGGCGAATATTTATAACGTCTTTCGCTGCTTCCTTATCGAGGATTTTAAATTGTTGATCTTTTGAGAATTGCTAGGATTATATATTTTATTGTTTAAAGCATAATTGGCAGATCTCGGTTTTTAACCGTTAGTGCCTTTGCAACAATTATTCCGTATCTTGCGGCACCTTTAAACATGCTATACATCAATAGAATGGTAGTATTTAGCATAATTATCATTTATGAGTCATATTTTTAAGCATTCCCTAGGAGCAATAGTCTATTTCGTTGTTTGCTCTATGGCGCTTCCGGCCCAATCGCAGGAGAAGTTTACAATCGGACCATCTATAGTATATAATTTTCCGGTACAAGGTATTGGCTTTGGGCTTAGAGCTCAGATTCCTGTTATGGATAGAGTACAGATTGTTCCGCAGTTCAAGTATCTCCCTTCTTATAACGTTATCAACGAATATTACGGTGGTATAAATATTCACTACCTAGTTTATAGGTATAAATCAATTGATTTGTATGCGGCGGCCGGAGGGATGTACAATCGGTGGATCAATTATGCACCTTCCGAGAATGCAAATTCCAAGAAGAGCAATATTTTGCCAGAAGCAGGAATTGGCACCTCTCTTGGAAGCGAAGATATACGGGGCTTTGTGGAGCTAAAATATAACGTTCTTTGGAACGAAAGTTATCTTGAGGCCGGGATACTTTTTTCTCCCCTCGGCCTTCTTCAAAAGAAGTATACTTGTCCTACCTACTATTAACAAATAAAGATCAAATGAACATTAGAAGCATTACTTTTCAAGCTCTTTTATTACCTTTTTTTATATTGACTGTCTTATCCTGTTCTAAAGATAGAATTACACCAATTCGGAGTGACATTCCATTAAGTGAGGCGAAGGATTCGACAGATGAAATTTTTATTGCTTCACCAAATAAAATTTTGCAACGGTTTGCCATCGCTCCGACCAGTCAGACAATAAACAGCGCCCAGGATATGCCCTTTATAGGTAAAAAGGGTACCAAAATTTTTGCCTCGAATCACGACTTCATGTTCCCAAACGGCGATTACGCGAACTTTCCAATTCGGTTAGAAATATTGGAGTTATTTACGCCGAAGGATATGATTTTGCATCAAATGCCTACAGTTTCCAATGGAAGGCTCTTGACCACAGGGGGCGAGGTGAATGTCAAAGCTTATAAAGATGGGCAGGAGCTAAGACTGAGCCCTTGGAATGGTATGAAGATCGAGATACCAAGTACCGATGTTGATTTTTCAATGAGTCTATTTTATGGCAATACTGCATCTGACGGAACTGTGAACTGGGTTGAGGCGCAATTCAGAGATAGGGAAGGGCAAGATTCTAATTTTTCAAGAATAATTCCTACCAAGGAAAACTACCAAATCTTTCCCCAACAAATCGGTTGGATAAATTGCGATCGTTTTTCATCATATACTGGCGCGAAAACTAGAATTAAATTTAGCTCACTGAAACCGAAGCTCGCTTCTATAGTAACCTTCTTGTACTTCGACGGAATCAAATCGGTCGCACAAGTGTATGGAGAAGAGTCTTTGGAGGTGCCAGTGGGAGAGCATGTGAAAGTAATATGTGTTGCTTCTAAGGCTAACGGTGACTTATACACGTACTCAACAAACTTTAATGTGCATCAAGACCAGGTAGTAGAAGTGAAGTTAGAGCAAACGACGGAGGCGGACTTTTTAGCGAATTTGGGATCACTTTAGTTGCTCAGGCCTTGGTTTTTCTCGCGTTAGGTAACAAAAGCTTTGGAACATTGAAACTTAACAAATCAGCCGGTGCAGGCCCTAATAATTTGCGCCATTTGAACGTAAGGTTCTCTGCCCATTTATCGGTCCTATGTAATCTTAGCCATGCTGTTTCCATATTAACTATTATTCCAATTTGCCTTCAATTTATTTCTTTTTCCTCCTTTTTTTGCGAGGAACTTCAGAGGGTGTAACAGGGATTGTTTACAACCATAATCGAAATTTATCCTTTACCAAAATGAAAAATATAACTATTTCTTTTCAAGCTTGCCTGTTGTCTTTTTTTGTAATGATAATTTTATCCTGTTCTAAGGATAGGATTACACCTATCGCTACTGAAGTGCCGAGGGAAAGAGCGTTGGATTCTACCGAACTCTTCCTTGCTTCGCCAGATGAAGTTTTAAAGGGGTTTACGTCACCTCCCACCAGCAAAATAATTAATAGTAGTGTGGATATGCCTTTTATTGGGACAAAGGGCACAAAAATATTTGCCTCCGATTATGATTTCATATTTCCAAACGGAGACCCTGTGATTTTTCCAATCAAGTTAGAAATATTAGAATTGTTCAGTCCGAAAGATATGATATTAAATCAAATGCCTACCGTCGCTAACGGTAGGCTATTGACCACCGCGGGTGAAGTAAATATAAAGGCATACAAAGATGGGAAAGAGCTAAAGCTGAAGCGATATAACAATATGCGGATCGAAATACCCAGCAGTAATCCAGATGCCTCGATGAAATTATTCTATGGGAGGACGTTAGTTGACGGGCATGTCGATTGGGTAGAGGCGGAATTTATTAGCGAGAGTGACTGCACCAGTTCAAGAATAATTGCTACCAAAGAAAATTATCAAATATTTCCAAAACAAATTGGGTGGATAAATTGCGATAAGTTCTACTCTTATACGGGTGCAAAAACTAAAATAAGATTTACATCTGCCAAGCCGCAAATTAGTTCGATAGTAACATTCCTATATTTTGATGAGATAAAATCCGTAGTTCAAGTGCATGGGGGTGAGTCGCTGGACCTGCCTGTGGGGGAACATGTGAAAGTTATATGTGTTGCTTCGAAGACTAACGGTGAGTTATACACATATTCGACTGACTTTAATGTAGCTCCAGACCAGGTGGTAGAGGTGAAGCTAGCGAAAACTACTGAGGGGCGATTTTTGGAGTACTTGAGTTCTCTTTAATCGAGAGTTGTCCATAATGTTATATAAGAGGATTGCCCCCTTATTGCCGAGTTGTCTATTTTTTTGGATGACGGACTCATGTGCTAGGACAGTTTATAGCGAATAATATTTCAAGAAGGAACTCGGATCGTGTGATAACTCAATGAGGAGTCCGGCTTATTGGCGAATTCCAATACTCGTTCCTCATTGATTTTGGTGGCTGATGATATTGCAATTTTTTGGCCAGTGCCGTCTGCCTGAGTATTTTTTTATCCCCGTAAGCCTAGCGATCTTGGTGTGTCATAAGGATCTAAATGCTCCCGGAACATTATTTTACAAATGCAAAATTATATTGTTTAACCTCCTACAGCTCATCTATTGAAGGAGTTTGAGATAGTAAATCATCAAAAACTTTCTTATATCTTAGAAAATATCATTATTTTGGGTTAATATTGAACTATTCTTTTCAATGATACCCCTTATTGATTAATATAAAATAATTTAAAAATGTGATTTTAACCAAAGAAGTTTTATGAAGAGACTACTATCCCTTATTACAGGCTTAGCATTGGCCTACACCATTAATGCACAAACCAAACCCATTATTGGGGAAATATCGAAAAGCAAGGTAAATATCAATTCTGGCGCTGACTTTGTCATAGTCTCGGGCTTGTCCGACGGAGATGCGGCTGCTGTTCAAAATCTTACTATTACTGCACTATCCTCTAACCCTTCTATCTTAGAGGTTTCATCGGTTGACTACGTTGCAGGCAATTCCTATGCGATTATTAGGGTAACCGAAAAAGCGAAAGCGGGTACAGCGACTATTACTGTCCAGGCAGCTGATGCAGACGGACCCGCCAACAAAGTTTTTAATATGGAGGTAGGGCAATTTTTGACGAAGGGCATCAATTGGAGCGTCTATGACATTATTTTCTATGAAAAGGTTATTCCATTGACCGAGAGATCTGTCTTCGATAGCCTTGTTACGGAGATCAATGTTCCAATTGATGAAGAAATCTACAATCGACTACCACTCAAAGTGGGGCCGACAAGTGGCTGGCCTAAACATGATTTCTTTACCAGCATGTTCAAAGGCTTTCTAGCTCCACCTGCTACCGGCGCTTATACTTTTACCTTGAATGCGGCGGACCAGAGTAACTTATGGCTAAGCACAGATGAAAATTTCGCAAATGCCAAAAAACTTATAGATGGTAATACTGGTACAGCTACTGTTAATTTACAGGCAGGCAAGTATTATGCTATCTATGCAGTAAACTGGACTATCCATACGCTTGGGATGACAGTGCAATGGGAAGGACCAGAGGTTGCTAAGGCTATTGTTAACAGCAATTATTTATTTCCAAGTGTAGACCTTCAAAAGCCAACTATCCCTTTAAATCCAGCTTTGACATTTAGGGGTATAACCTCAGCGAGATTGAAATGGCAAAAATCGACCGATATCCAAAGGTTGAAAGGCTACAATATTTATTCTAATGGAGTTAAAGTAGGCACTACCACAGATACTACTTTTACAATGTCCGCCTTGACTGCATCTACGAGCTATTCTGTATTTGTCACTTCCATAGACGTAACGGGTAATGAATCATTCCCAAGTACAAGGGTCGCTTTCAATACTTATGGGCCAGACAATATCAAACCCACAGCTCCGACGCAAATTGTTGCTAAATTAATTTCTGACGTAAGTACTAGAATCAGCTGGTCAGGCGCAAAAGACAATGAGACTGAAGTAGCAGGATATAATGTGTATCTAGATAATAAATTATTCAATACGAGTGGGTTGATTACAGATACAACTGTCATTTTAAAAGTTTTGGCCCCACTTACAAGCTACAATGTGCAAGTCGAAGCTGTAGATGCAGGAAATAATGTGTCTTCGAAAAGTGCTACTTTTACCTTTAAGACGATCAAGTTTGACCCAATTGTATCTTCTCCAGGTATCAAAAAAGCAAGAGCAAGTTTTACTACTCAGGCCATTTCTCGTAACGAAGGTTTTGGAATAACAGACACTGACGACAAGATAGAGAATATACCGGCACCACAAAGGAAGTTATTAGATGAGTTTAAGCCTGGAGTTCAACGTTGGGGCGATTTAGGGAAGAATGCTAGATCTTTCAGCGACTACTCTGGAACAGGCGTAAGAGCGAGCGATGGAAAAGCGAAGACGGAGACTTACGGTGGATTTCTTAAAAGATGTAATGATATGAATACGTATTGCGCGATGGTGATTGGAGTACGCAATGATACAGATTGGATGAAAGACAGCACTACCTTCACCAAATTCATGGAATATTTGAATGGTCCTAGCACAAGTACTCAAGGTAAAAGACGAGCAGATGAAGGTTACAGAGAACCATTATTGGCAAAGAGCCGTGGGTTAATTATTGACCTTGGTACAGAGGTTTGGGGAGGTGCAGGACTTCACAATGCAGAAATCGGTGCAGACTATGCTGTGTATGCAAAATGGGCTCGTAGAATGGCACTACTTATTAAGGCCTCTCCATACTATGATAAAAGTAAGGTGTTCATCACTTATAGTGGAAGGGATCCAGATCCTTTAGACAGTTATGGGTTAAACGATAAACTTATCAGAGGTGATAAGGGAGAGGTGGATTGGATGTCCGTTTCTGGTTATTTGGGTGGAAATATGAATTATAGTCCCCTTGCACCTGCAGGAGCTAGCGAACTTGAATATTATAAAACTGGCATAAGCCGTATGGCACATAACCTTGTAGGCTCCCAGCTTCAGCTGAAAAATGATAAGTTGCTGGCAAAAAGATATCTGCCTAAGAACTTTTACGAATCAAATATGACCACCTCTAACTATAACGGGCGATTGGGTCAAGCGATTATAATGACTGATTACATGCTCTCAGTGCAAGAGTGGGGAACTACCTTGCCATCTATATTTCATTTGACAGCTGGTCAATGGAGAATAACAGAGCCTGCTGAGAATTTCAAAAAGCTTCCTTTATTTTATACATCATCTCTCATTAATCGTTTGACGATCGGTAATATGTTGGATACTGAAGTAAAGAGTGCTGATAAGATTTATGACGACAAAGGTAAAGAGGTCGTGTTAGAGCCCGTTGGATTTAATGTATTTACTGAAAATGGTAAATATGCAATGGTTTTAACGAGTAGAGATTTCGAGAACGACTATCAGGTTCAATTGAATCTTCCTGACGGTGTATTGAGCGGTTCTACAGCACGCAAATACTTTGTGACTGGCACTGACTTCAATACTTTGGATGCTATCATAGATTCTTCAAACGTCACTTTAACTGATAGCATGTTAATCACCGTTCCAAAATACAGCATGGTATTGTTGACTTTTAACGGTACTGACTTGAAGCAGACTCCTCTTCCAATTGGATCTACTGCGTTCGGTACTCCTCTTGCTATTTCTGAAGAGGAGATGGAATCTGAAGCAGGTGTGTTGATGTATCCGAACCCGACAAGAAATGATCTAAATATTCAATCAAATCTTGGTCTAATAAATCATGTAAAGGTAACTGGTCTTCTCGGCGAAACTGTATATGAAGAATCTTCGAGCAGTTCCAATCTCATGATCTCTATGGAGAATTTACCAAAAGGTATTTACTTAATTCAGGTAGATACTCAGGGTAAAACGATCCGTAAAAAAGTGATTAAGAACTAATTTAATATATGTTGTTTGGGAGTAAAAAGCCTGTCAATTACTGACAGGCTTTTTTTTATAGCGAAGGCAGCTATTTATTGATGGTATAGGTTAGAGCTTCAATTTGTAATTTCTAGACCATATTACTATTAGAGGAACTAATAAAATAGAGGGCAGAAGCCAGCCAAGTATTGGTGGTACTATCTTATTATTCACCACAACAAAAGCAGTTAGAGAAGCAATGTAGCTGCCTATCATTCTCTGCAAATGAGTGACCAAACGATAGTTCTTAACTTTTGACTTGCCGAGATAATTTAGGATATCTTGCTTGACGAATAGTAAGCCAACTAACCCAAAGACTATAGAAACAAATCCGAAGTTGATGCTTCTAAAAATCAAGAAGGCGCCAAATCCGGCAAAATACAGGCATGCAATAGCCATAATTATAGTAATACCCCAATCAAACTTTTTATTGAGGCCGGTTGATCTAAGGCTTAAAGCTCTTTTTCCTGAAATAAGCATATAGGAAGTAAATATTCCGATGACAAACAAAAAACTGCTAGACCGGATATGTGACATCGGTAAGGATACCAAGGCAGATGCTAACATAGCGTAGCAATAGATCTTGCCGAGTAGTCTGTGAGCCGGCTCGCCTTTATTTTTTGCTAAAATTATCGTGCCTAGCAAAAGGGCAAAACCTCCGCCTATAACATGGATATACAAAAGGAATTTAAAAAAATACATTTTAAAAAGTAAGGTTAAGGCTGTAAATATCAAAATTGAACAGTTGATAGATAATCCATCTCTTCGGATAGGCCCTCTGCCTTGTGACTTTGCTAATCTAAAGTTGAGGCAGAGCTAATATAATTGCTCCTAATTGATAATTTTTGCTTGGTAAGTAAAGCTATTTTCTCGTGCTTTGCAATTTATCTTTATCTACATCACGTCATATAAATAATGAAATCAATATTCTTTGCGCTACTTTTAACGGTATTAGTCTCGCCTTTGTATGCCCAGAAAACGGTGTCCAACGAATATGGGGCAATTGATAAAAGGGCATTGTCGATTCCAGACTCTTTGACCACCTCTACCGTTAAGATTGCAAACTACATCAGCTCAAATTCAAAAGCGACAACGACAAGGTCCGGGCGGCATTTATCTGGGTAGCGTCAAACATTGAATATGATGTAGAAAATATGTTTGCAATCAATTTCTATGAGAAAGAAGAAGATAAAATCGCCAAACCATTGAAAACAAGGAAAGGTATTTGTGGAAATTATGCTCTTTTGTTTACTGATATATGTAACAAAGCTGGCGTCCGGTCATATGTTATCACAGGCTATACCAAGCAAAATGGATTTGCGGACTATATTCCTCACGCTTGGTCAGCTGCAGTTGTTGACAGTTCATGGTATATCTTTGATGCAACTTGGGGTTCCGGATATTATAGCAATGGAAAATTTGTTAGAAAAATAGATAACGGATACTATAAGATAAAACCGCAGGCGATATTGAAATCACATATGCCTTTTGATTATTTATGGCAGTTTGTAAACTATCCGGTCACAAATCAGGAATTTTATGAGGGCAAGGTTCAGTCAAATAAGACAAGGGCTTTTTTTAATTATACAGATACGCTACAAGCTTATGAAAAGCTAGACCGAATTTCGCAATTAAATGCTGAAGCTAGAAGAGTGCAATCGAATGGCGTGAAGAATTCAATGATATTTGACCGACTTCAACACGTGAGATATGCTATTGAGAATGAAAATACCAATACCTACAACACCGCGGCTTCTGAATACAACGACGCAATAAATAAATATAATGACTTTATAAATTATCGGAATAAGCATTTTATTCCCCAAAAAGCCGATGTGGAAATTCAAGGGATGATAGATGTTCCAAAACAAAAGTTATCTGCGGCAAGAAACAGGCTGGCAGAAATAAGGGAGCCTACTTCAGCTATACAAGGTATGATTGTGCAACTCGAGAAAGGGATAAATGATTCAAATATATTAGTAAACGAACAGCAGGCCTGGTTGAACACTTATTTTAGTAAAGGGAAGATTGCTAGGAAATCTATGTTTTATGAGAAGAAAGTGACTGTGTTTGGTATTCCGGTTAATTAGCATGGGCGATGGACTTAAGATCTGCGAATCTCTGGTGTCCGCATAAAGAATCGCAATGGCGGCGACGTTAGGAGCTGGTGCGTGCTACCGGAGCGAAGCGCAGCCATGAAGAGCCTGACCTGACATAAGGAAGGAAATGCCCAGAACTTTTTAAAATAGATATATAACAAAAAAGCCTCCCGATATAGGAGGCTTTTTTGTTATGTAATGAATGTGAGATTATGCTAAGACTGACTCAGCAAGTACAATCACTTTGTTATTTAGCACCTCTACCAAACCACCGTCTACAGTAATGCTTTTATCTAGGCCGGCACCTTTTATTTTTATCGCTCCCTTTTCCAAGGTGCTGATAAGTGGTGCGTGGTTTACTAGTACCTCGAAATAACCGTTGGTGCCTGGTAGATTGACAGACGTTACCTCTCCGCTGAATACTTTATTGTCTGGTGTTAATATTTCTAGATGCATAGTTTATTTAGTTTGAAGATTATCTGGCTTCAGCCATCATTTTCTCTCCTTTTTCTACTGCTTGCTCGATAGTTCCAACTAAGTTGAACGCAGCTTCAGGCAAGTGATCATATTGACCATCCATGATTGCATTGAAGCCTTTGATCGTTTCTTTGATGTCTACAAGCACTCCTTTTAGACCAGTGAATTGCTCAGCAACGTGGAATGGTTGAGAAAGGAATCTTTGTACACGACGTGCTCTGTGTACTACTTCTTTGTCTTCGTCAGAAAGCTCATCCATACCAAGGATGGCGATGATGTCTTGAAGCT
This sequence comes from Cytophagaceae bacterium, assembly GCA_036386935.1. Classification (GTDB taxonomy): domain Bacteria; phylum Bacteroidota; class Bacteroidia; order Cytophagales; family Cytophagaceae; genus DASVUU01. The sequence continues at coordinate 10,356 of DASVUU010000575.1, forward strand.
CTTTGTATCTTTGTAGAATTTCTTTTACTCTTTGTGCTGTGTTGTAGTGTTCGTCTCCAAGGATTTCTTTGCTCAAGATTCTAGAAGTAGAGTCCAAGGGATCCACTGCTGGGTAGATACCTAGCTCGGCAATCTTTCTTGAAAGTACTGTGGTAGCATCTAAGTGGGCAAATGTTGTTGCAGGTGCAGGGTCAGTCAAGTCATCTGCAGGTACATAAACTGCTTGTACAGATGTGATAGATCCTCGTTTTGTAGATGCGATACGCTCTTGCATTGCTCCCATTTCGGTAGCAAGTGTTGGTTGGTAACCCACGGCAGAAGGCATACGACCCAAAAGAGCGGATACCTCAGAACCTGCTTGTGTAAATCGGAAGATATTGTCAATAAAGAAAAGGATGTCTTTTCCTTGTCCTTGTCCATCACCATCACGGAAATACTCTGCAACTGTCAATCCTGATAAGGCAACTCTTGCACGGGCTCCTGGCGGCTCATTCATTTGTCCGAAGATAAATGTGGCTTGAGATTCTAATAGAGCTGTCTTGTCAACTTTAGAAAGGTCCCATCCGCCTTCTTCCATTGAATGTTTGAATGCATCACCATATTTCACGATGCCTGACTCAATCATTTCTCGAAGAAGGTCATTTCCCTCACGCGTTCTTTCACCTACTCCGGCAAATACAGATAAACCTGCATAAGCTTTAGCTATATTATTAATAAGTTCTTGGATCAATACTGTTTTACCCACACCAGCACCTCCGAAAAGACCGATTTTACCACCTTTTACATAAGGCTCTAAAAGGTCGATTACTTTAATACCTGTGAAAAGTACTTCGCTTGAGGTAGAAAGATCCTCAAAACGTGGAGAAGCTCTGTGAATAGGTAGGCTTTTTTCTCCTTTTGGTGGTTCAATACCATCAATGGCTTCACCAACCACATTGAACAAACGACCTTTGATATCGTCGCCTATTGGCATTTGGATAGGTGTTCCTTTGTCAATAACTTCAGTTCCTCTAGTAAGTCCATCTGTACTATCCATAGCGATAGTTCTGATTCTGTCTTCGCCAAGGTGTCGCTGACATTCAAGGATAATTTTCTGACCATTTTGCTTGGTAACTTCCAGCGCGTCAAGTATTCTAGGAAGGTGACTGTTTTCTCCTTCGAAGCTTACGTCTACAACTGGTCCGATCACCTGAGTAATTTTGCCAATATTTGCCATTGTGTGTTGTTTATCTGTATTTGTGAATATGTCCGCACCATGAAAATGCGACTGCAAAACTAAAGGATTATTATCTTAAACCAAAGGAGAAGTAATTTTTATGGGTGATAAATTTTGGTTTTAAGAAGTGAGTTCGGTGTAAGTTGCAAAGATTTTTAATCACGATCTTAATGTCATCAAAGTAATAAATAACTTCGCTTGAACATTAAAAGGATTCGCTTGTATTATTTCTTTTAATTCTCCCATATAAGGATGAGTAAAGCAATTGTAAGTATTAGAAATGTCCATAAAAGATTCAAGAATACCTATGCAGTTAGAGGTATAGATTGCGACATTGGCTATGGGGAATATGTAGCACTTTTGGGCCCGAATGGTGCTGGGAAGACTACGCTTATAGAAATGATCGAGGGACTGCAGGCGCCTGATGAAGGGGAGATAAAAATACTAGATAAATCATGGAAAAATAGTGAAAGAGAGCTTCACTCCAGCATTGGCTTGTCGCTACAGGAAACTAAATTTATAGATAAGCTTACCGTTGAAGAAACTGCTCGGCTGTTTGCTAGTTTCTATCATTTGAAGAAGGAGAGGATTGAGGAAATACTTGATCAGGTGAATCTTCAGGAAAAAAGAAAGGCATATGTCGTTAGTTTATCTGGGGGGCAAAGGCAACGCCTTGCGCTCGGCATAGCCTTGTTGAATAGGCCGAAGGTCTTGCTTTTAGACGAGCCTACGACAGGGCTTGACCCAACCGCAAGAAGAGATATTTGGATGATTCTTGAAAACCTAAAAAAGCAAGAAGGAACTTCAATGATCTTAACAACACATTACATGGAAGAGGCAGAGTTTTTATGTGACCGGATTATAATAATGGATCAAGGCAAATTTATTGCGGAAGGTACTTTAGGCGAGCTGACGGCAGCTTACGGGGAAGGCGATGTAATTAGTTTTAAGCTGTCCACCTCAATCGATGAAACGCTTCTTTCTAATATTCTGAATGGTAAAAAATTGATTTTGGAGAATAAAAACACCTCCGGAAGGATGATGGTAGGCAACATTGCGGATACACTGCCCAGGTTTCTGCAGATAATTCAACAGCAGAATATTTCGCTGGAAGAACTAGAGTGCAGGAAAATGACACTTGAAGACCTTTTTTTAAACCTTACCGGTCGAAGTTTAACATAATTGACAACGAAGTGAATCCACTCATAAATCTTATCAGCATCCAGTTTAAAGGTTTCTTTCGCGAGCCGGCCATTATATTTTGGGCACTAGTGTTCCCCATTCTGCTCTCTTGGATATTGGGGATAGCCTTTACTACAACGCCTCAAACTTCACGAAAAATCCTAGTGGTGGGTACCGATTTGCCTAGTTCGGGGAAATCTTCCTTTTTAAATTCTAGCGACTTCGTGATTGGAAAAGAGTTGCATACTCCACAGAAAGTAAACTTTTCTAAGGTGACTGAAGGCGAAGCAAAAAGAGCGTTGAGAAAAGGAGAAGTTCCACTTTATATCAAAGACTCGGCAGGTGTGATTTCTTTCCATTTCGATCCTCAAAACCCAGAGGCACAGCAAACTTATTTGCTTCTGGAAAAGGCGCTTCACAAAGATGTTCTCTCTCACCCAGTAGTGGCCGTTACTGGCCAAGGGAATAGGTATATTGATTTTTTAATACCTGGGCTGATCGCCTTTGGGATAATGAACTCGTGCTTATGGGGCATCAGCTATAATTTGATCGAGTATAGAATGAAAAAGCTTTTGAGGAGGATGGTTGCAACTCCGATGCGGAAATCGGACTTCCTTGGTTCGCTTATTTTATTCAGGATCATCATTACCGCTGTTGAAACACTTTGCCTTCTTACCTTCGCATATTTTTATTTTAAAGTAGCGATCACAGGTCAGATTTTGGCATTTATCATCATCTTCTTAGCGGGAGTTGCTGCCTTTTCAGGTATCAGTATATTGGTTTCAGCGAGAGCGAAAAGTTCTCAAGTGGGAAATGGAATCGTCAATGCGATTACTTTGCCTATGATGATACTGTCTGGAGTTTTTTTTAATTATCACAACTTTCCTACATGGGCAGTGAAGATTATTCAACTACTACCTCTGACCATGCTGGCTGATAATCTGAGAGCAATTTTCACGGACTATGCCGGCCTACCTCAGGTGATCATTCCAGCGCTCATTTTATCTGTACAAGGGATTGTGTTTTATGTCATTGGCCTGAAAATCTACAAGTGGTATTAACCTTAAATCAGCACC
>DASVUU010000576.1:0-10539 GCA_036386935.1 Cytophagaceae bacterium
ATTGGTATGGAAGTTGTCTCGACGACCAGTGAGTACCTTATGCCCATATGCTTGGTGGCCTACATCCCAAACAAGCTGATCATTGGGTGTATTGAAGATATAATGAAGTGCAACTGTGAGTTCAACTACGCCTAAACTTGCTGAAAAATGTCCGCCATATACTGATACGTTATCGATTATAAACTGACGGAGCTCGGTACAGACATCGAAAAGTTGATCTTCAGATAGTTTTCGAAGGTCCTCTGGTGAATTTATATTAGAAAGTAATTTGCCTGGTTTTATTAACATTAAGCCGAAACTGAACTATACAAAACAAATATAAATAGAATATTCTTACTTCTTTAATTTTAATCCATCGCTTTGCTAGGTAGCTATGGACCGTTTTGTATCCCAACAATCAATTTTGGGCAAAGTTTAAAACTTGGGGATAACATAGATTATAGAATGTTGCCTCATCCACTCCAAAAGTATAACTTTACATAGTGAGCTTTGAAATCAAACTTCCTCTTTTTAAAGGACCATTCGACTTATTGTTATTTTTCATTGAGCGCGATGAATTAGATATATACGATATCCCCATTTCGAAAATCACTAATGATTTCCTGGATTACCTTCATCACCTCGAAATGATGAATATAGAAGTTGCCAGCGAATTTATCCTTGTCGCAGCAACTCTAATGAGAATAAAAGCAAAAATGTTGCTTCCTCGCCCAGAGATAGACGAGCAAGGTAATGAAATCGACCCCAGAGAGGAATTGATTGCCCACCTACTTGAGTACAAAAAGTACAAGTCTGTAATTCAGGAGCTGATGGCCTTAGAGGACAACCAGCTGATGCGAGAGAAGCGCGGAAATCTTTTGAAGGAAATTAAGCATCTGTCGGAAGTAAGTAATGTCGAGTCTGAGCTTCAAGACATTGACCTTTATAAATTGCTGAAGGTTTATGAAAAAGTGATGTTCAGATTTGTGGAAGACAAAAAGAAACCTACCCACTTTGTAGAGCAGTATCCTTACACAATAGCGGGGCAAAAAGAATATATTCTTGCAAAACTTTTAAGTAATACCAAAGTCTCTTTCGAAGACATTATTTTAGATAATTCGACCAAGATTGCCGTGGTTTACAATTTCCTGGCGATCCTTGAATTACTTCAGTTACAAATAATTATTATTTACCTAGGAGAAGGATTTAACAATTTTTGGGTCGAGAAGGCAGAGGAAACTTTAGAATTGGTACCAGTAATCGAGCAGTAATTTTAAGTCTAAAAATCTTGGATATAAGGCCTCATGATTTGAAGCCCAATACCCAAGATTCTGTTTACTATTTTAAATAGACCTTTTGAGAGACGATCTCCCCATCTAGATCTGCTTTAATAATGTAGATCCCTTCCTTTACTTCCAGATCTTTATTATTTAGAGATATTTCATTGGTTCCTACTACAACTCCCTTAAATAAAGTCGCCATTTTCACCCCTTGTAAATTGTACAGTGCAATTGCTGCGTTGGACGTCCTTCCATTTGTATTGACAGTTAACGTATAATTACCATTTTGATGGATGATTGATAATTGGGAGTTCTTCACTTCCGGCGTTAAATTGGTAACTACTGCATTAGTCACGCTTTTTACAAAGGTTGCCAAATATTCCCCCTCCTGAGATTTCAGTGTACCCTCTACATAATTAAGAGTAATTGTTTCTCCTTTAACAATTGGGGAAGAAAGAGTCAAAGTAACTTTCTTAGGATCAGACGCGCTCAATACTGCGCCCTTTACTTTTATTGACCTTCCTGCCGTAGACTTTACTAAAAAACTGCTTGTATCCGCGATGGGGTCGGTCAAAGTTTTGTCAAATCCTACTTCTATTGACAGACCATCGGTAGCCATTTTGGTGGACAGCACCTGAGGCCTTGCCTTCCAATCTGTTTTAGATTCGATGAATTTAGTCAGCTCTTTGGCGTTCAAGTCAGCTTGGCCGACAGAGGGGTGATAATCAGATCCAAACCCGCAACACCCTTGGCCTCGCAATTCAAAGAAGTAAACATTATTATCGCCAGCAGTATTTAGTCTTCCGACCATCGAAGTTAAATATGATTTAATTCTAGTAAGCTCAGCGCCACCCATCATAGGACCTACAACAGCAAATATCTTTGCATCAGGATAGTTGCTTCTTACTCTTTTAACAAAAGATTCATAGGCTTGTGTAAATAACGTTGAATCAGCACCAGCGCCATTAAAATCATTTGTTCCTAAGTCTATCACTACAACTTGGGGTATAAACGAATTATAGTCCCACTTTGGGGTCTGATCATACATATTCAATCTATCGTAAACATTTATCATAGCATCATCAGTAGGTCCGGGTTTGTCTCCGCTCCTATAAATCCCAATACCTGACCTGCAAAACGTTAGCTGTTCCGCAGAAAAATTCTTAGCAGTAAGTCCAGAAAATGCTACGCTCACATTCTCTGTTTCTGCCGTAAAAGGCACTGTGGGACTAGCGGCTTCTATTCCATATCCACACGTTATAGAGTTACCTATAAATTCTATTCGTCTTTGAGATCGCGCCAGAGGAAGTAATTTCTTTCCTTGTTCCAATTGAAATCCTAAGAACTCATTTGTACCGAAGAAAGTCTCTGTCCTTCTGATAAGCTCGACTGTATGTGTGGAATTGGAGAGATTGTTGGCCAATCTAAATAGGGTGTCGGTATCGTTTAATTTTAATAGCCTAGGAGGATTATTATCTACAATGAGATTGAAGGTTGTATTCGCATTTCCTTTGATAATTAATGCAATCGAAGTCCCCTCAAACTTTGCTTTTATAGTAGAGCCAGAATGATTAAATTTTGGAACGTTGGGGTTTCTAAAATCGATTCTACCTGAATAGAGGATGTTAGGATTGGTTGGGAAAATCCTTACCTGACTATATCCTAAATGAAAGGATAAAAGTAGAGCTAAAACGGGTATTCTTAGTTGGAGTAATTTCATATAGAGCTTTTAGATAAATAATTCTTAAAATTATACAATTCTAAGAATTATTTATCAACTTTAAAAATTTGAAATTACTTTGATGCGTTAGTAACGCTAAGGGGAATTAAAAACTAATATTGCTCTTGACCAGAAAAGAAAAAGTTGCCTTCTATTAAAGCGTTCTCATCTGAATCGGAACCATGAATGGCGTTGGCTTCTAAAGATTTTGCAAATAACTTTCTAATAGTGCCGTCCTCTGCTTGAGCAGGATTTGTCGCACCAATTAATTTTCTGAAATCTGCAACTGCATTGCTTTTCTCAAGTATCATAGCAACCACATGCCCAGAAGACATATAGCCCTTTAAATCAGTATAGAAAGGCCTCTCTTTGTGTACTTCATAAAATTGCCCCGCTCGCTCGTCAGACAATTTTGTCATTTTCATCGCAGCAATTCTAAAGCCAGCTTCCTCAATCATCTTTGTTATTGCACCTATTTTTCCGTCAGCTACCGCATCAGGTTTTATCATTGTAAAAGTTCTTTGTCCAGACATGTTTCTTATTTTTAATTGGTGGGCAAAAGTATTGAAAATCCGACAAAGTAAAAACATAAGTTATTCACTTCATCCAATCTACGCCCTTCATACTTGTTAATTGAAAATTTTATTCTCACATTTGCCCACTAATCTTGCCAAGCTGGGTAATTTTATAATGCAAAATTTCGAAGTCTTAGAAGAACTGCTCAGTTCCCCAAAAAAAATCATTATCACTACTCATCACAAACCTGATGCTGACGCATTGGGTTCGTCGTTAGCACTTTCTCAATATTTTGGAAAGAAAGGACATGAGGTGCAAGTGATCACTCCTACTGATTATCCTTCCTTCCTTAATTGGATGAATGGAAATGATGGAGTAATTATTTTTGATGCAAAAAAGGAAGATTACTTCCAAAATCTACTGGATAGTTCAGACCTCATCTTTTGTCTTGATTTCAATTCTTTAAATAGAATCAACGAGCTCGGCATCTTGGTAAGGAATAGCCCTACCAAGAAGGTATTGATTGATCATCATTTAGAACCCGAAAATTTTGCTGATTTTACTTACTCTGATACCACCGCAGCTGCAACGGCTGTACTTATCTATCACTTCATAGTAAAGAACGGCGACAGCGACCTCATAGATAAATGTATCGGCGAATGCCTTTATGCTGGAATAATGACTGACACAGGGTCATTTAGGCATTCATCCACTAACCGTGAGGTGCATTTGATCATAGCTGACTTGATGATGCACAATGTGGATACTAGTAGAATTCACCAACTCATCTATGACAACAATTCGGAAATAAAATTAAGATTTCTCGGATACGCGCTATCGAAAAAACTTGTTATCCTCAAAGAATTACATACCGCCTACATTGCCATCTCAGCCGATGAGTTGAAGACTTTTGAATCTCAAACGGGAGACACCGAAGGTCTAGTCAATTTTGCACTCAGCGTAGATGGCATAGTCATGGCTGCAGTGCTGATAGAAAGAAGCGACGCTGTGAAAATCTCATTTAGATCTAAAGGCAACTTCAACGTCAACCAATTCGCCAGGCAAAATTTTGAAGGAGGCGGTCACCAGAATGCGTCCGGTGGAAAGTCAGACTTGAATCTTGAGCAGACCGTTCAGAAGTTTATTGCTCTCTTACCTAATTACAAAGAACAACTTTTACAAAATTTAAAAACAGAAATTACATCATGTTAAAAAACACAGTATTCGTATTATCATCGTTCCTGATGATGACTTTTTTTCAATCATGCAAGGACTATAAAAAAACAGAAAATGGATTGAGATACAAGATTCTAGCTGACTCTGCAGGGAAAAACGCACAGGTTGACGGCTTTATCGTGTTTAATTTTTTATACAAAAATGACAAGGATTCTATTTTAGCCAATACGTTCAAGGATGGTCGTCCGGTTTCTATGCCGATTCAAAAAGCATCATTCAAAGGTGGCATTGAAGAAGGGTTTACACTTTTATCCCAAGGCGATAGTGCTGAATTTCTAGTAAATGCAGATTCTCTTTACACAAAAACATTTGGCAAAGAACTTCCAAAAGAAGTAAAGTCTGGTAGTGACATAAAATTCATTATAAAGGTTGTAAAAGTCTACACAAAAGATGAGGTGGCGAAAGAGCAAGAAAAAATGATGAAGGAAAGAGAAACACAACAAAAAGCAGTTTTTGAGCAATTAGCAAAAGACACTGTTACTATTGTAGATTTCCTTAAATCGAAAAATATTAAAGCTAAGAAAACAGAAAACGGTGTTTATTACGTAGTAACAAAGCCAGGTGATGGAAACTTGTTGCAAAAAGGAGATACTGCAAAGATATTCTATTCAGGGAGACTTCTTAACGGTCAGGAATTCGATTCTAACATTGGGAAGGAAGCTTTTCTAGTTCCACTAGGTGCGGGGCAAGTTATTTATGGATGGGAAGAAGGATTGTCGAAATTGAAAGGTGGAGACAAAGCCACTTTCTATATTCCTTCTCCCCTTGGATATGGACCTCAGGATATGGGTAAAATTCCTGCTAATTCTATTTTGGTTTTCGATATTGAAGTCCTAAAATAAAAAGGAATTTTTCGACAAAAAAAAATCCATTCGCTAGCGAATGGATTTTTTTTTGTCCTTCTATTACAACCATCTCTTTTTTCTGAAAAATGAAAGCATAAGAAAAGAGATCACCCCGCAAACTCCCAACACAATAAAGTAGCCATACTTCCACTTCAGTTCAGGCATGTTTTGAAAGTTCATTCCATATACTCCTACAATAAATGTAAGAGGCATAAATATGGTCGAAATAACGGTAAGCACCTTCATTACCGAGTTCATCTTGTTGCTGATACTTGATAAATAGATGTCTAACATACTTGCAAGGATATCTCTATATGATTCCACCGTATCAATTACTTGTACTGTGTGGTCATAAACATCTTTAATATATATTTTTGTATGGTCAGTAATGAGTTCTGAGTAATCCCTTTCCAATTTATTAATCACCTCTCTCAACGGCCACACCGACTTTCTTATAAAAATAACTTCCCTTTTAAGTCGATAAAGATCCCTCAGCTTGGACGGGTTCGGATCCGTGATCAATCTTCCTTCCATATCTTCTATGCGTTCTCCTATTTTCTCTAGAATAATGAAATAATTATCTACGATCGTATCTATAAGCGCATAAAGTAAATAGTCGGCCCCATATTTTCTTATTTTCCCTTTCGAGTTTCGGATTCGTTCGCGCACTTTATCGAAAACATCTCCTTTCTTATCCAACTCTTGGAAGGACATAACATAATTCGATCCTAAGACAAAGCTGATTTGTTCTGAATTTATGTTTTGCTTCTCGTTGTCATACGTGAGCATTTTTACCACTATAAAAAGATGGTTATTGTATTCGTCCAACTTTGGTCGCTGGTCGGCACAAATAATATCTTCAACCAATAGGGCATGTAATCCATAGTTTTGGGACAGCTTCTGAATCAAAGGTATTTGGGATGTATCGTCAACATCTATCCAGGTAACGGTTTTGTCTTTATCTTTATAAATAAAGCACTCTTCTACTTCATTAAATTTTTTTTCTTCAATAGTGGCTTCGTCGTAGTGAAAGATACTTATATCTGCATCTAGATTTTTCGTGGAGTCTGGAAAATTGTCTTGATAATCTTGAAATGAAAAAGGCTGTTGTAAATGAGGTTTATTTTCCATGACCCATTGATTTATTTGGTTTTCGGACTATTAATATATGTTTTTATTAGGCAAAAAAAAAGCGGCCTACGGCCGCTTTTTCCTAAGCTAATATCAATTCATTAGTTATTCATAGAAATAAGGAATTCATTATTATCCTTTGTGTTTTTCATTCTATCCATCAAGAACTCCATTGCTTCCATAGAAGTCATGTCCGCCATAAATTTCCTTAATATCCAAACTCTTGACAATTCATCTTTATCCATCAACAAATCTTCTCTTCTTGTACCTGATGCCGGAACATCGATGGCTGGATAGATACGTTTATTAGAAAGTTTTCTATCAAGTTGTAATTCCATGTTACCAGTTCCTTTGAACTCCTCAAAGATAACTTCATCCATCTTAGATCCAGTTTCGATCAATGCCGTAGCGATAATTGTAAGGGAACCTCCGTTTTCAACATTTCTTGCCGCTCCAAAGAATCGTTTTGGTTTGTGCAATGCGTTAGCATCGACACCTCCAGAAAGTATTTTACCAGACGAAGGCACAACGGTGTTGTAAGCTCTTGCTAACCTAGTGATCGAGTCAAGCAAAATAACTACGTCGTGTCCGCACTCTACCATTCTTTTTGCTTTCTCTAAAACGATTGAAGCAATTTTCACATGGCGTTCAGCTTGCTCGTCGAAGGTCGATGAAATAACTTCAGCCTTCACGTTTCTTGCCATATCCGTTACCTCTTCAGGTCTTTCATCGATCAGTAATATCATCAGATACACTTCCGGGTGATTTGCTGCGATGGCATTGGCAATTTCCTTTAGTAAAACTGTTTTTCCAGTTTTTGGCTGTGCTACGATCATACCTCTTTGGCCTTTACCAATTGGCGCAAACAGATCAAGGATACGTGTAGACAATTGACCGTGTGTAGTACTTAAATTTAGTCTTTCATCTGGGAACAATGGAGTAAGATATTCGAAAGGAATTCTATCTCTTATTTCTTCGGTTGTCTTACCATTTACACTTTCTATTCTCAGCAATGCAAAATACTTCTCTCCTTCTTTCGGTGGTCTTATTTGACCTTTTACAGTGTCTCCTGTTTTTAGACCAAAAAGTTTTATTTGTGAAGGGGAAACATATATATCATCAGGGCTAGCTAGATAATTATAATCCGCCGAACGCAGGAAACCATATCCGTCTTGCATGATTTCTAGCACTCCCGAGTTTTCAATGATGCCATCAAAATCTTTGATGCTCACATGTGTTGCAGGGTTTGGTCTTTTTGGCTTCGGATAGCTGTTTTGTTCTTTTAATTCTGGAGTAAACTCTGGTGCTGATACATGAGGAGCAGCAAATTCTGGTTCTTTTACAAATGGCTCGTAAGCAAATTCATTATTGGTAGGAGCTGGGGCAAATTCTTCAACGGCTGGTTCTGTTTCTTTAACATTCTCTCTCTTTACGCGGGGCCTTTTTTTGAGGTCGTTTTTTGATTCTTTCAAGACCTCTTCTTCGGGGTTCTGTGGTGTCATTGTTTGTTTTTTTTGTGGGAGTTTGTTCTCAGGCATGATCGCCTGTTGGTCTAGGATTTTGTATATCAAATCTGGTTTCTGAAGCTTGTTGTAGTTATCAATTCCAAGCTGCTCAGCAATTTCTTTCAGTTCAGACAATAGTCTGACTTCCAATTCTTCAATGTTGTACATAATTAAATTAAAAATTAATTGATTTATTAATTCTTACACCCGACGAGGAGGGTAATCTAAAGAAGTTAAATGATTGTTAATAAAGATTTCTATTTAAAACTAAAAAGACATGAACTTGTTATGAAAAAGTTCGAGTGCGTTTCGTACTACAATATTAGCTTTTCAGTGTCTTATTGTCAAGAGTACAACGCAATATAAGGGAAAAAAGTTGAGTGCTAAAATTTATATTTGGATCTCTTTTGAAATTTTTCATGTGTCCCTTATATAAACGCATACAATGAGCATCAATTCAAATTAATTGATACATTTTCTTCAAACTCAAGCCTGCTAATCAAATATTTTTTATTTTGCAGGAATTTAAAAGTATACCATGTTACAGCTTTCCATAATCAAAGAAAATATAGATTCCGTCATATCTGGCCTCACTAAAAAATATTACAAGACTCCTGAGGCAGATGTGAATGCCATTATTGTATTAGACAAAAATCGCCGCGAAACTCAGCAGGAATTGGATACAACTTTGGCCGAAACCAATGTAAAAGCCAAGGAAATCGGGGTTCTAATGAAGGCTGGAAAGACTGAGGCCGTTGATGAGTTAAAGAAGATAACGGCGACCTTAAAAGACAAAGCAAAACAATTAAGCGAAAGCTTAAATCTAATTGAGTCAGAACTTCAAGACCTTTTAATAAAACTACCCAACCTGCCGCACGACACTGTACCGGTGGGAAGAACGCCCGAGGAGAATGAGGTGGTTTTTGAATATGGCAAAATTCCAAAACTTCATGACGATGCATTGCCGCATTGGGAGCTGATTAAAAAATATGACATTATAGATTTTGAACTTGGAAATAAAATCACGGGAGCTGGATTTCCTGTCTATAAGGGATATGGTGCTAGATTGCAGCGCGGTTTAATTAACTTCTTTTTAGAGCATGCGATAGACGCAGGCTATACGGAGATACAACCACCAATTTTAGTGAACGCCGAATCTGGCTTTGGCACTGGACAACTGCCCGACAAAGAAGGTCAAATGTACCATGCAACAGCAGACAACCTATACTTAATCCCTACTGCTGAAGTTCCTATCACGAATCTTTATAGAGACGTTATCATTAAAGAAGAAAACCTTCCAATCAAAAATGTAGGATACACGCCGTGCTTTAGAAGAGAGGCTGGCTCTTGGGGCGCTGATGTAAGAGGGCTGAACAGACTCCACCAATTCGACAAAGTGGAAATCGTACAAATAAGTCACCCGGACGATTCTTACAAGATATTAGACGAGATGGTAACGTATGTACAAGGACTCCTTGAAAAATTAGATCTACCCTATCGAATCTTGAGATTGTGCGGTGGAGACATGAGTTTTTCATCCGCCCTAACGTTTGACTTCGAGGTTTACTCTGCAGCCCAACAAAGGTGGTTAGAAGTAAGCTCTGTAAGCAATTTTGAAGCATTTCAGGCAAATAGACTAAAGCTACGGGGCAAAGGAAGTTTAAGACCATATCTTCTACATACTTTGAACGGTAGTGCGTTGGCGCTGCCGAGGATAGTTGCAGCTCTTTTGGAAAACAACCAATATGACGGGGGAATAAAAATGCCGAAAGCCCTTATCCCCTATGTAGGATTTGACGCTATATAGCATGTGCAGAAAGCGTGAGGGATAGAAATGGAGACCCCACAGTTCCCGCTTTCCGCGGGAACGAGGAGTCGCAATGTATAGCCCGACCTCTAGGTCAGGCCCGGATAAATTATTAAAAATTCGATTGGTGATTAAATCTAATCACTGCAACAAGGGCCTTCGTGTACATCTTCTATCCACTGTTGTAAATCCTGGTCACTAACCTTTTTGTCTTCTTTGGGCACATCGGGCTGACACCATTTACATGGCTTGCCTTCCTCATCTACTTCTTTGCCCTCACATGCCGGGCACACGTATCCACATCCAGCCATCTAGTTTATATCGTTTCTTTTGCCTTTTCTATTTTACGGTTGGCCTCTTCATGATCTTCCGCTGTTGCCTCAGGCGTTTTTATATCTGCTATTTCTTCAGGCTCGTAGGAGAGCTTCACGAAGATTGGAAAATGGTCGGAGCCTATATGGGGAAGGCGCTCCAGCGCGGCAAGCTTGAAATGCGCGGTATGAAATAAGTGATCTAACGG
>DASVUU010000577.1:0-3693 GCA_036386935.1 Cytophagaceae bacterium
GCCTGTATTTGGCTGGATCAGCGTCACAGGACTTATAATATTTGCTTTTTCAATGGTGGCATTGTTTGCTGTAATAAAGGCACTAGGCCCAATATGGACGGTAAAGCTTATTATTTCCCCACAACAAACGGTTGTGAAATCCTTTCTATTTAGCACTTTTCGCCACCCTAATTATTTCCTGAACGTTATTCCCGAATTAATAGGTTTAGCACTCATCTGTCAATCGTTCTTTACTTTAATTATTGGGCTTCCACTTTATTTAATTCCACTGGTGATAAGAATAAACCAGGAAGAAAAAATTATGAGGTCCAATTTCCTCAATTACTAACTAAAATCTGAGAATTATTAAAGGTAAGCTCTTTCTCATTGGCCTGCGGTCGTTCGCAAATTTTCCTTACCGCCACCCATGACTCAGGATTTTTAAGATATTATCAGTAGTTGAAATTTTGATATGTAAAATTCATCGAGGTAGATATCGGTTGTCTGTCAGGAAAAAGACCATGGACAAGAGCTAGATTTAATTTTTTAGTCTTACCTCTCTCCAAATAAAGATCCTTTGCTCTGCTTTTGAGATCTGCATACCTGCATATCATTTTTGTTACCCTAAAAACTATACAAGCTTCCGGAATAAGTATAATTTTCTGAGTGCTTGTTTTTGGAATTTTGTTTCATAACGAAATATAAATGACAAAAATCAGTACAAAAGTTTTAGGGCTTATCGGGATGATTTCCCTAATCCACAACACGGAGTTCACCTACTCTAAGCAAAAAACCGTTCTTATCACTGGCGCTGCCTCAGGCATCGGCAAGGCAACTGCCATTGAGTTTGTCAAGAACGGGTACATCACCTATGCCACCGACAAGGATACTTCAAATATGCAAGACCTAATAGCCATGGGCTGTCGGGTAAAATATATTGATGTCACAATAGATTCAATCATGGTGAGTCGAGTGAGAGCAATTGAAAAAGAAACAGGGGGGATAGATATTTTAATAAACAACGCCGGATATTGTCAGAATGGTGTGATAGAAGAATTGCCGATTGCTACAATTAAAAAGCAATATGATGTGAATGTCTTCGGCGTTTTAAGGATGAGCCAATTGGTAATACCAAAAATGAGAGAAAGAAAATCAGGTAGAATAATTATCCTAGGGTCAGCAGGTGGTGATTTTACTACACCGGGCGCGAGTGCGTATACCTCTACAAAATACGCCATAGAGAGTCTGACTGATGGATTAAGGGGTGAGCTCAGGCAGTTTGGGATAGAGGTGGTCTTGATCAAGCCAGGAGGTGTTTACACTAACTTAATGGATACATCCAATAAACTATACCCTCAGCCAATGGCGGATGGCACCTACAACGAGTTTAGGGGCAACTTTATTAAAAAAACCAACTCAATGTTTGACAGGACTAACAAAACCTATGGCATTCTTACAAGCGAAAAGGTGGCAGGTGTAATAATCAAATCTTCCATGGTAAAAAGGCCTAAGACACGCTATCGTATAGGCGCATTGGCTAAGATTACACCTATTATGCGGTCAATGATGAGCGATAGGGCGTTCGACAAATTCTTGCTCAAGCAATTTAAGGTATCAACAAAGATGGGGGACTCAAACTATAACAACAAATAATATGAAAACCATATTAATCACAGGCGCCTCTTCAGGCATAGGACGAAATACTGCCATATATTTGTTAAATAAAGGCTTTAAGGTAGTTGCTGCGGCAAGAAGCTTAGAAAAAATGAACGACCTCAAGAAGTTGGGATGTATAACCGTTCATATGGATGTATCGAGTTCCGATTCTATAAAAGAGGCCTTTACACAAATACAAACCGAGGTAGAGACCATTGATATTTTAATAAACAATGCAGGATATACTCAGAACGGGTTTTTGGAGGAACTGCCTATTGACAAATTGAGATACCAGTTTGAAGTAAATGTTTTTGGACTGCTCAATGTGACGCAGATGGTTTTGCCTATGATGCGTCAACAAAAAAAAGGACTAATTATTAATATAGGCTCCGCTGGGGGAGACTTTACCTCTGCAGGCTCCTCTGCTTATGCCTCGTCAAAACATGCCTTAGAAAGCATCACCGATGGGTTAAGACAAGAGGTAAGTCACTTTGGTATTGACGTTGTTATTATAAAGCCTGGTGGTGTTGAAACTGATTTTATTCATAATTCCTCTCCATTGTTCCCTGATCCAATCCCCAATAGCCCTTACTTGAAGATGCGGGAGAATTTTCTTAGGACATTGAATTCAATCCTTGATTCTAAAAATAGCAGTTTCCCCATTTTAAAGCCATCAGAGGTGACCGATGCAATATATAGCAATATCTTAAAACCTAGAACTAGGGTACGCGTTGGAAGAACAGCAAAGATGATCCCTCTTATTAAATTGATATTAAGCGATAAAGCATTTGACAAAATGATTATGACTCAATTAGGCTTGCTGAAATAATGAAAAACTTCCTTAAGATTAAATCCATTTCACAGCTTCATGAGATGCTAGGCTTTTCTAAACCTAAACATCCATTGGTTACGATAATCGACTACTCTACCGTTACCCCATCGAAGGACCATTACGATGTCAATATAATAACTGACTTTTACATCATCAGCCTTAAGACACCGGCGCCAAAATCTATACAATACGGGCGGCAGTATTATGATTTTGAAGAAGGTACGTTGATGTTTTTGAGTCCTAATCAGGTTTTTTCTGTTAAAGATTTCAATGAAGGACTAAGTTTTAATGGCTGGGGCCTGTACTTCCACCCGGACCTAATCGCTAATTCCTCTTTGTCAAACAACATGAAGAACTTAACTTTCTTCTCTTATTCAGTGAGTGAAGCCTTGCATGTTTCCGACGAGGAGAAAAAAATACTCCAGAGTATTATTGATAACATACTTAACGAATACAATCGTGCAATTGACGAGTACAGTAGGGTAGTGATTGTCTCTGCGATTGAGCTGCTGCTAAATTACTGCCAGAGGTTTTACGGAAGGCAATTTATCACAAGGAAGAAGCTAAATACAGATACCATTTCTAAATTTGAAAATATTTTGAAGGAATATTTTAGCAAGAGCCAAGAGATAACAGGATTGCCTAACGTTCAATATTTTAGTTCACAATTAAATTTGTCTTCAAATTATCTGAGTGATTTGTTGAAGAAAGAAACTGGGAAGGCGACAAAGGAACATATCAATGACTATGTGATGACACTTGCCAAAGAAAAATTATTAAGCACCAACGAAAGTGTCAGTGAAATTGCCTATTCTCTTGGATTTGACTATCCTCAGTATTTTAATAGAGTTTTTAAATCTAAGACTGGGATGACGCCATTGGAATATAGACAAGTCAGCTAGAACCTGAAAATTAACTTTGTGGTGAAAATGTTTGCCAAAAAATTCAGGTGATAACGATTAATTCAATTGGTCATTATCCTCCAAGGTCTGTCCTTCCGAGACCACTATTTATAATATAGTACACATAGAGAAGAACCGGTATTTATGCCACTACAGGGGACTATTTGCATAGCTGTGGCTTATGATTATTTAGCAAAGCAATGGCGTGTGCAGGTAGAATCGTTAAATAACTATATGCGGTGCAAAACAAATGCGTTATAAACGAGGACCATTTAGGGAACAACAGATGTATTTCAAAAAATGTTAATAAAAAGCCTTAGATTA
>DASVUU010000578.1:0-2569 GCA_036386935.1 Cytophagaceae bacterium
TACCTAATAGTCGATGAAGCCGATAAAGTGTTTTTAAAAAGAAACTACGATGATGATAAAGGCAACCTTTATAAGGCCGACGATAAAGGAGCATATCTAAATGACACGGTTGTAAGCGCAGCGTATAAATTAGAAACAAACACCACCGTCAACGATAAATCTGACCTCGCCAGGTTGCTTAAAGCAATTCATAATACGCCCGATAACGTTGTGGTAGATTCTATATCAAAATATTTGAATCTTTCCACCTTTTTGAAATTCTTAGCAGTGGAGATGTATATAAACAAGAGGGATGCTTTCTATGACTCAGGTCATAATTATTTTCTATATCACAACGCAGACAATAGATTTGAATACTTCACCTGGGACCTAGACTATGCATTTAATACCCTAGATCCTTATAGCATTAGTTTTCGATCGCAAAACGGACCTATGACCCATAAGTTTATCATTAAAATATTAACGGTACCGGCCCTGAGAAATATGTATTTTTCAACTGTATGTGACCTTTTGAATTCCTCAGCTTCAAATAAAGTGAGATTGCTAGGTTTAGTTAATAACACAGAAAATTTCCTTATTTCAAACTCTTTGAGTTTTAGCGATTCAAGGTCTGAATTCACCCTTCCTCGAATGAGAGATTATATAACCAATAGATATGATGCGATCAGTGCAGAGCTAAGCGCTGGTGGCCACTGTCGGATTTCTAGCAATGAAAATTCAATTGATAGGGGAGTATCTCTCGCAATTTTTCCTAACCCCGTAAACGATGTACTAACGTTAAGTAGTAATAATAGCAATATCTTGTTGGTTGAACTCTCTGACCTAGCTGGCCGAAAAATCTTACAGCAAAAATGGATTGACGCTTCTGAAAACTTCCTCTCATTGTCAGACCAAAAACCAGGCATGTACATCATTAAATTTGTGAATAAGGATGGGACAGAAGTTTACGAGAGGGTTATAAAGCAGTAGATGTACATAATACATAGTGTCGCCTAATACTTGCCGAAGCATTTAAAATAGAGCCTAAATCTATTTGGCCCCGGCTAGCTTTGCGCGTACCTGCGTAAGTTTAATGAAACCGTAATTATTATTAACTTTCTAAACAAAGGCGCGTTCAGAAGGAGGCGTTTTTTTTAATTGGTTCAAAGTTGAGATGGACGTCGTGTGAGTTGGCAAGACCATAGTTTTGGCCAATTTATCGCCGAAGTTTGAACTATCTTTTATACCTTCACGCACTATTGATTTGATGTCACTCGTTATGACAATCTGACTTGATTTTGAGGGGTTAAATAGGTCTTAGTCGGGACGGTCTGCGGACAATAATGAGAATAAATAAACCAATCTTTACTTTAGCATGAACAAGCTTATACTATTCAATCTCCTTTCCATTTTTTTATTAGTAACAGTAAGTGTATCTGGGCAGGAGGTAGTACAGGAAGACAAGATTTTAACTTGGACCCCAGAACAACCAGTATTTAAAGGTCCCGGTCGTGACTTGAATAGATTTATAGCAAAAAATCTTAACTATCCAGCGGAGGCATACTCTAAGGGGATACAAGGGCAAATTTTCATTGAATTTGTGGTAGAAAAGGATGGTTCAGTAAGCAACATCAAGATAGTGAAGGGAATTGAAGAACTTAATGCCGAATCCATTCGAGTTGTCAACCTTACAAGTGGATTGTGGATCCCAGGTAAAAATGATGGACAACCCGTGAGACTACGGAAGATTCTTCCCTTAACTTTCAAGATCCAGGAACGGCAAACTCGACGTCGTTAAGGAAGTGAGGGCCTGGTTATTAAGAATTGTAATAGAGAATAGAAAAAGATTACATGCAATTGTTTTAACCGTTATTTTTAAATACTAAACAATTTGTATCTCATACATACTTCCCTTTTTATGCCATTAGGTAATAATAACCGATTTACGAAAAAATTTTTGGCTTATTTACATTTTTGACTTTGTTCCAGCTCGCACTATTTGCCCACCCATGGTTCGTGTCTCAGGAAACATATCTTGGACTTCCTATTTAAGATTGCTAATCATTTACAGAAATTAGAAACAAGGAGTTAAGATACTTTACAATGCTGCTTTCTAATGTTAGTGTCTCACAAACCTTGTGGATCTGCAATCATACTTGCGAGAAATTCTAAGCAATCATCTCGAAATTAGGACCTCCCGATTGTACTTGTTTTCATCGATAGCGGAGAAATCTATAAACATTTCTTTTATGATGTTTTCAACTTCAACTTTGTTGCCTTTTCCGTTGACCACTTTAGCGTAGTTTGTTGAAACAATTTCTTTAACTAAAGTTCTAAAGTGTATCTCCGGATAATGATTTAGGTACTTCTCAGCTGCAAGATTGATGTATCTCAGTGTTACAATGATTGTCGTAAAAAGGGATAATCCAAGAATAAGTTTGACGAATATCAGAAGGAACGATATAAATATCGATATTCCTAACGGTGCATATACTAAAGCTATTAACCATCGAGGGGCGCGTAAACAGGGAAGCCGCACGTCCATTTCTTTTTCGAGACGTTTCCAAAATTCATACCTTTTTGATTTTGG
>DASVUU010000579.1:0-2922 GCA_036386935.1 Cytophagaceae bacterium
AAATGGTAATTATGAGCTTCTGTCGCTCCCCAAGGCAGGACAGCTAAGTCATACTTGGCGTCTTTTAAATAGTCCCAATTTGTTTCTGCTAGGATATATGGTCTCATAATTTATGGGCTAATTTTTTAATCAAAAGATGCATGATGATTGGGAGACAAGTTATAATTTTATTTGGATTGCATTTGAATAATTTATGAATTAGGAATCCCTTTTAATCAGCTTGTCCAAAAATTATCTGACCGTCTCAGTTCTGCAAACTTTATCCAAATTATAAGCGAAATATGAGATCCATCCAAAGACAAAAATACTAGCCAATCTTTGGGTCAAACCTTTATATTCAGTCGGATCTAGTCCCACAAGCATAGACCAAAAGTATATAAAAGTAATAAATCCGCTGGCTAAGGATACGGAGAAGAAGGTCTTTTTTGGTATTATATTCTTCATTTCATAACAGGCAACGAATGGAAGGATCATAAAAACCAACCCGATGCCGTACAATCAATGCATTGGTGTGCCCATTGGATAGATACCGTTAGAGATCATTGACACCCCGAATATCATAAATAATACACTACAGATATAATATTTCCTGGTATTTAAAATTCCTATCGATAAGAAAATACAAGATAAACCGGTCAATATTGCACCAGCGTTGGATATTAATTTCGCTACTATGAAGTTTGAAAGCGCAACCTCACTTGCATGCTGTCTGATAGAATCATAGCCATCCACTAAAAATCCTGAAAAAAATACAGGGATAAAAAAGAGGAGAGGAATTAGTTTAGCTTGTCGTATTAAAAATGTCATAGTACCACTGTTTAAAATTATAAGACGACCTTTCATCTAAATCCCATAGGTCATGAAGGTAGCGAAGGATCATTAGAGATGCATCATATAAGAAATATGTTTCCGCTCTTTTAATTTAAAGGGTTCATAAATGTAATAACGATCGGATGAATATCAAAGAATGCCGCAATACCAAACATCCTGTCCGATATCGCACACATTTTTCAAAATTACATATCATATTAAACTGAATACTAACCATTTAATATTGGCCTTCTATTTGTCTTTCTACCAGAAAGAAGTGATGGATAAAAATATAGAAAAGGAGGTTGGAGTACGGAAAAAGAAACGGATGATATATACCGTTCTTATCGTTGGGTCGATTTTTCTTGCTTCTATTTTCTTCCTCAGATATTCATTAGCAGCCACACTCCACAGTTCTGAAATCACGACTTCGATCGTCGAAAAAGGTGATATAGAAAACACTATCAATGCTTCTGGTGAAATCCTTCCCGAGTTTGAAGAGGTCGTGACAAGTTCGATAGAAGCAACACTCCAGGAAGTATTGATAGATGTAGGAAGTAAGATTAAATCAGGTCAGTCCATCCTTGCCCTTGATAAGTCTTTGGCTAAAACACAATATGAGAAATCTAAATTTCAGTTGGAATCGAAGGAAAATGAAATCCTTAAGTTGAAGTTGGAGCTCGACAAAAGCTACTTCGACATAAAATCTAACGATGCCATAAAACAGCTTACCATCAATAGCCTCGAGGCAAATGTCGAAAATGCCAAAAAACTCCATAAAGCCGGCGGTGGAACTTTGGAAGATGTTAAGGAAGCAGAATTGAAATTAAAAGTAGCCATCCTGGAAAAACAGAGACTGGAAAATGAAATCTTGAGCAAGCGAAAAACTATGACGGTTCAACGGAAGGAGGCTGAGATAGCAGCGAGCATACAAAAGAGTGACCTGATGGAATTGGGAAGAAAACTACAATTAGGGAACGTCCTAGCGCGTAGAAGTGGTATTGTGACCTGGGTGAATAAGAACATCGGCGCCAATGTTGTAGCGGGCGAACCACTTGCAAGGATTTCAGACTTGAGCAGCTTCAAAATAGGTGGCCGTATATCGGATACTTATGTTGATCAGCTATATGTAGGGATGCCCGCGATCATCAAGATCAACCAAACCACCATGCGAGGAAAGGTAAACAACATCTCACCTTCCATCCAAAACAACATCATCGCCTTTGACGTGCAGCTAGAACACAAGAACCATAAGCTTTTCCGACCAAACATGAAAGTGGACGTCTTCCTGGTAACAGAGTCGCGCCAAAAAGTTTTGAGGGTCCTAAATGGACCGGCGTTCAAAGATGGCATTACGCAAGACGTATTTGTAGTAAAAGATGGCAAGGCGATAAGAAGGACAGTGCAAACAGGCCTTACAAGCTTTGACCATATAGAGCTCAAAGGTCCCGTAAAGCCTGGCGATGTGGTCATTACTTCAGATATGAGCGAGTTCAAAAACACCAAAGAGATTACTATAGAAGATTAAGGGCATAATGAAATTTCAAACTTTATTTTTATCATACTTCCTATTCGTTTTTTCTGCAAAATCCTCGGACGGTGCAAGTGCTGATACAATTCAGTTTTCCCTCGCAGAAATCGTAGCAATAGCAAAAGAAAAATCAATATCGGCCCGACAGGCATTGACTTTAAAAGAAACTCGGTATTGGGAATGGATGACCCATAAGTCAAACTACCACCCACAGCTGGCACTAACAGGAGTATTGCCTGCTTACAACAAATCATTTACCCAGGTTACACAACCCAATGGCACCATTGATTTTCTACCGGTTCATAACAATAATTCGGCTTTAAATCTCTCCTTGAGCCAAACTATATCGGCCACAGGAGGCACTGTTTTCGGGACTTCACAAATGCAGCGTTTTGATGACTTTGATAGGCATGTCACTCAATACAATGCGGTTCCTTATGGACTAGGATATGTTCAGCCATTATTTGGATTCAATAAACTTAAGTGGGACAAAAGAATAAACCCCTTAAAGTACAAGGAAAGCCAACAGGAATATTATGAAGCAATAGAGCAAATTAGCATATACTCGGCGCAATATTTTT
>DASVUU010000580.1:0-3270 GCA_036386935.1 Cytophagaceae bacterium
CTTTTGCCACCTCCCGACCTAAAATGTGTAAATAGCGTCGACCCAATATCAGAATTAACTCCAGATGTTCCAACTTTGAGAGAGTATTGCATACCTCGTTCAAGGGCCTGAGTTGTCTTAGTATCGTTTAAATATTTAGCATGGTTAGAAGGATAAGGTGGGCTGTCTGCGTAGTTCCAGTCCCCATCGGTGTTAGACAGGCTTCCTCGAGAATATTCAACTAAATCTCCTTGATTCCACTTGCCGCCTTTTGAATCCCAATTCCAGCCATAATGTTTTCCACTTCCTTTTAAAGGTGCTATTTGATATTCCTTATTTCCTTTTCCTGGATCAGCGGGTTCTAAACCATCCAAGTCAATGTACCTAATAGGCATATTTCCCGCAAATTGATAAGGCGTCAACTCCGGATATTGCGATGTAATCGGATCCACACTTCCAAACCTTCCTATGTCAGGCCGGTAGATTCTCATGCCATAATCCTGCCAACCGATCTCGTAATCCATCTCCTTACCGTTGAAGTTGAAGCGGTAGTCTGTTATGCTCTTATTCCTTCCCGGCTCTACGGCTCCAAATGCGTAGTAGTTGTAATAACTTTTGACATTCACTTCTTTTCCTCCAAGTGATGCTTCACTTCTGATATCACTGAATACTACTCTTACATTGCCTAGGTGGTCTTTTAGCTCATACTCCTTCTTTCCAACTTCTCTTTCAAAGCTCGAGGCAAAGGGTCTATTTGTAAAAACTCTCTTTTCAGTGGCAGAGTACGTGAAATAATCGATCAAGGCTTCTGGCTTATACACCCCTATCCTATCGCTTCCATAGATTGGAAACTCTTTTAGTTTGTAGGTATGTACCTCACCAATTGAGCTGGGGGTTTTTTCTACTTCATACACTGCCATGATATTGCCTTGGGCGTCCCTTGCGTAGCTTGTGGTCTTAATCTTGTTAAGAAGCGCCTGTCTTGCCCCAGTTGAGCTAAAGGGAGCTTCATTCACTTCTTTCCTTACTCTGTTGCCTTGCGCATCATAAGCATATTTGACATGTGGCTTAAACTTTCCTGTAGAGGAAATAGGAATCATCTCGCTGATCTTACCATTGTAGGTCCAAACAAATTCAAGGTTCTCTGCAAGGTCCTTTATTAGATATCCAGCATCATCATATACATAGTTCTCTTCTACCTGCTGGGTAAGATCCTGCAATTTGCTGTTTAGCCCGGATGTAGTTTTTTCGTTGATTCTTTTGAGCTTATTGCTTTTGGGATAGTAGTCATACCCCAGGTCATCCATTTCTGCGTTCGTATTGCCTGAAATGGCAGAAGCATAAGCGTTGCGTTTTACTGAGGTAATGTTGCCATTGCCATCATATTTAAACTTCTCTGAATAGCTGTCTGTACTTCCAAATGTACTAGTGGTGCTATTGTATACATTGAAGTCTGAGCTTGTGATTCTATTTAGTCTGTCATAGGTATAGGCATTTCCTGTAAGGGTGTTTGGATAGCTGCCATCGGCGCCTGACCCAATTTTACCGGTAACGGTACTGATGTTGCCATTGTAAAGGTTCTTAGTTGTAGGGAGGTAATATTTGTTTGTGGAGCTGGCCAGCAGTGGCCCTGTCCTTGTAAAGTCATTTTCATGGTAGCCTATCACTTCGCTGAACTCGTCTGCTGCCACCTCGCTTTGAGCATAGCTATCTTTCCATGGATCTTCCGACGGTACAAGGTTTGGGGAATTAATTGCTTTCAGCCATCCATTGATCGTATAGGTGTAGTCAACACCCTGCAATCTGTCCTCTCCTATCTCTGTCCTTCTGAGTGGCCCGTGAGCATAATAGGTATAACTGGCATCCGTATCCCAGAGGTAACCTCCTATGGAGGTCTCGGCCTTCACTAGCCTGTTGTCTTCATCATAGCTGTAGCGGTGAAAAAACTGCTCGTTGTATTTTACTTTCGTGACCTTATTGCTGATAAGGTCATATTCATACCCTATAAAGTTTGTAGGAAGGTCATCTGTCTTCTGTGCAAGCCATTTTACATTCCCGTGTGCATCGTAGCTGTACCATGTCTTGCTTGTTACGCCATTTTTATTGTAGGCAATCGCTTGACTTACTCTATTTCTTAAAAATTCTTGTTTTAATCCTGTCGGGTAAACGACCTCATAATCTTGCGTGTCATAAATAGTAACGGTTCTTTCAGTAGCTCCTGTGAAAGGATACATTTCGCCATTGCTGTTGGCATTGATATATTCCGGTTGCTTAAGGATATTAAAATCCTGTTCTGGCATTGGTGGTGGGGCCGGAACTCCGGAAGTATTTTCTACAATGAGCAATTTACTCAGGCCTGTTTCTGTAATCCTGCCTAAGTCGTCATACTTCACATAGCTGAATTCATTGTTAAAAAGTTGTTTTATATTCTGAGAAAATCTCAATTGCCCTTTGTCATTGTAAATAAATTTTGTGATACCTGCATCCGGGGTAGTCTCAGATATTTTTTGGCCGAGGCTATTGTACTCATATGTTGTAGCAAGCGTATAGTTGGGATGAGTATTTCTGTTTGTAGGTTTTACTTTTAGCTTGTTCACACCTTCAGGCGGAACAGTTTTGACTAGATTTCCTGCCATGTCATGATAATACAAGGTGCTGTGCTGCATCTGCATGTTATAAGTCATAGCTACATAGTCATCAAGCTGGTCAATGTTACGGCAGCTCTGTGCATATTTTGCAGATATCTCCCCAACTTTTTTCGTCACACATTCTTCTACCTTGCTTTCTATCGCTTCGCGCATTTCAACCGCAGCCAGTTTTGGCCCGTTGACTTCCCCTGGTTGTCCTGGATTAACTTCCAATGTACTAGGCTTGTCTTCTATTGTCACGAAAACGTGATACTCTCTGGTAAAATCAGGCTTTTTAACTTGATACTCGTCACTTGTTACCTTACATCCATTCTTATCGGAGACTTCTACAAAATAGTCTCCATAAGGAAGTTTCTGATTTGGGGTAGAGACATAGGTAGTACCCTCTGGCACGCTTACCGAGTGCTGAAAAACATTTTGCATGACAGGGTTAGTGACCTTTGTTTTCCTTATTGGCTCATTCTGGTGAAGCTTAAAATATTCTATATCCGAAACTTCAGTAGTTTGATTAAACCTTCTTTTCCAGGTGAAAGTGTATGGACTACGAAAGGACATATCATTGATACTGGCCTTGCCATAGCATGGGGAAACAGCTTCTACTTTGGGTTTATCCATTTGAGGTACTGCACTCAACACAAACGAC
>DASVUU010000581.1:0-6512 GCA_036386935.1 Cytophagaceae bacterium
TATTCACCGTAAAAATTTGCCAATGCCTTTATCAATCGCTCACAAACTTGTCACCATAGTTGTTTCTATTGCATCTATTTCATTTTCCTTCAGAGGCTTCGGTCAAGCCTTGGATGTTCCTTATTGGAAAAGTAAGGTAAATAAATACTCTGATCTTTCCGCTGAATTTAAAAACCCTCCGTCATTTTATGCCCCCCACATGTTCTGGTTTTGGGATACCAAACTAGACAGTGCTCAGATTAGTCAACAGGCGAGAGATATGGTGTCCAAACACCTTAACCCAGGATATGTCCATGCCAGGGGCGAGTATTTCTGGGACTACACATTGCCTTCAATGCCCAAGAAGGATTGGTTGACAGAAAAATGGTTTAAGTGTTTCAATGGAGCTTTAAAACAGACAGAAGCCTCGGGATATCATATGTCCTTCGACAGCGAGTATATGTGGCCGACGGGACAGGCGGGAGGTAGAGTACTAAAAGAACATCCAGAACAAAAAGCCCAGACGTTGCACTATACCAGACAAATGATATGGGGACCTTGGACAGTACATATGTCACAAGGCTTATTTTCTACAATTGCAAAATTGGGGGAACATGGAATTGAGGCGAATACCCTTAAAGTTGTGGCTGACAATGGTGAAAAGACCATAGAGGTTCCAGAAGGAAGATGGATTTTATACACTTATCGGCCGGACTTTCATGCAGGCTACGACGGAGGAGAAGTAAACTACTTGGATCCAAAAACTATTGACCATTTTCTTGATATCACCGAGAAGCCTTATATGGAAAAATTTAAAAACCAGAGAGGAAAGACGATGGCTGGGGTATTTCCTGACCATGAGGGCGATTACGGTTGGGGAATGGCCTGGTCTGAGTATTTGCCAAAGAGATTTTTAGAGCTGAAAGGAAAAGACATAAGAACGATACTTCCATTGCTTACCGAAAAAGACGAAGAGGGGCAATGGGTAAAAGCTCGGTATGATTGGTTTGATGTTGTTTCTGATATTTATTCAAAAGACTATTGGGGCAAAATGAGCGACTATAACGAAAAGAATAAGATGTACACCATTACCAACCTTTGGGAAAGTCCCTTGACTTTGGTTACCCAGACCGTTGGAGACCTAATGAAACTAAATAGACGGGTAACCATGCCTGGAGTGGATCAGCTGGGTTATAAAAACCAAGATGTGTTGGATTACAAAGAGACACAAACGGTTGCGGAACTGGAAGACAAACCTTTTATGTGCGAAGTGCTGACATGGGTAGGCTGGCAACAGACGCCTAATGACATGAAAGCTTGTACGAACGCGGCTACATCATTTGGGGTGACCCACCACAGCCCTCACTGTATTACCACCAACAGAGACATGGGGCTTACTCAATACCCAGCTGACTTTTATAAAGAAAATCCCTATTGGGAGTACTTAGACAAATGGTCAGACTATACAAGGAGAGCATCTTTTGTTACTAGAATGACAAAATTGAATGCTGATATATTGTTACTCAGTCCTCTTGAAAGCGTATGGGCGTATTCAGAGCCATATTTTGAAAAAACATCACAACCGAATTATTTCTTTTGGGACAAGGAGCCGAATTGGAGCAAGGAGGTGAAAAGTATTGACAGTGTTTATGCAAAATGCATGCGCGAATTAGCCAATAATAATCTAGACTTCTTAATCGGTGATACCTACTACATAAACAAGGCTGAGGTCTCTAATAACGGTTATTTTACTATCAATAACCATCAATTCAAAGTGGTAGTAGTGCCTGAGATGTTGATTATGGCCCATTCGACTGTAAAAAAGCTTTTGGCGCTTGCTCAAAAAAATATACCCATCGTCATTGTATCAAATCTCCCAGAGTCCTCTCCCGATAAGGGGTACAAGGACATTGAATTGCAGAGCTTATTAAAGCAATTGTTATTAAACAAAAGTGTGATAGATTTAAGAAAAGAAAAAGATCCAACTACTGCGCTTGCCACAAATATCAATCGGGTTAATCCTCCTACAATTTCTTTCGAAGGGGCAAAAGCACAAGTTTTCTTCGCACACCGTACATTTGAAAAAAAGCATTTTTACTGGATTGCAAATAAAACCGGCGACAAAATATCAACGTCCGTTAGATTAAGGTACGGGCAAGGCCAGGCCCAGAGGTGGGATGGGGAAAGCGGTACCATACTACCGCTTAGTTACAAAAAAGAGAAAAATGGCAGGCTTATCAAATATGAACTTCAACCATATGAAGGTTTTTGGATTGTTTTTGACGATCAGTTAGCACCGGTGAAGGAGAGTGATAGGAACAACACATCAAAGGTCGTTAAAGAATCAATTTCCTTAAATGACCTTTGGTCCATAGCTACTGATACCTCTTTTAAGTGTCAAATAACCTCGGCAATTGAAGTGATGGACTTAGAAAGTAGTTTGGAGCCCGGTGCAACGAAAAGAATATCGCTGTTAGGAAAAAATCCAGAGCCCGGTAAATTTTGGAAAATAACAATCCCTCTTAATGCAGACAAAGTCTTTGTTGCGGGCTTACAAGGAGCTTTATTTTATGTTGATGGCAAGCTGGTACAAGTAGAAAATGGTTTTATTGCAATCCCTGAAAATGGCCGTTATCTTTTCATAACATCAGAAAAGGCGAACAATAAAACATTTATTGACAGGCCGCTGCGCTTTTCTTGTACCAGAAAAACGGAGAGCCCTTTAAAAAACTGGTCTGAATTTGGTCTAAGCCAATACACCGGCTTTCTATATTATGAAAAGGAATTGGTTATAAAAGAATTGGGCAAAAAGACTGAAGTGGATCTAGGAATGGTAAATTATATGGCAGAAGTTTGGATTAACGACAGCTTGGTAGGATCAAGGTTGTGGTCTCCATTTACTTTTGACATTACTAAATGGGTTCACAAAGGAAACAATAAGATCAGAGTAAAAGTAGGAAATTTGTACCTTAATGAATCTAGGGTCAATAATGACTTGAATACCTTTATTTATAAAAGGGAAAGATCTGCCCATGGAATGAATAAACCCAAGTGGGAAGACTTTGATGCAGGGTTATTAGGTCCGGTTAAGGTAAATATTTATTGAGATTGTTGATCTGAGAAGTGCTAACATCCAGGCTGGCAGGATCAGTTGAAAGCGATAGCCTATAATGGATCGAAACTAAGATATGAAAAATACACAATTGAATTATGAACGGTTATATATCGTAGATGCATTGCGAGGTTTTGCGCTTTTTGGAATACTTATGTTACACTCTTTGGAACATTTTGATTTATACCATTTTCCAGACTTGGGTGTTCCTTTTCTAAAATCCTTGGATGGAAAAGTGTGGGATACCATGTTTTTTATCTTTGCGGGAAAATCTTTCGCACTGTTTGCCATGATGTTTGGCTTGAGCTTTTACATTCAGATGGAAAGTCGCCGGCGAAAAAATAAAAAGTTTACAGCGAGATTTCTGTGGCGTCTAGTTATTCTTTTTGTTTTAGGAGTGGTAAATGGAGCTATTTACTCTGGTGATGTTTTGAAGGTATTGGCTGTCTTTGGGATTTTGCTGATATTTTTTGATAAGCTAAATAACAAGATTCTGATCGTACTTTCTGCCTTGTTTCTTCTCAATATACCTATGCTCTACAATTTATATCAATATATTTCTCATAACGACTATAAGCCGTGGGGACCCAACTTTGAGAGTAATTTTTGGGGAGAATTGTGGGAGGCATCGGCAAAAGGTTCTTTACTTCAGTCCTTACGAGCGAACTTGATACAAGGGTCCATGGCATCAATCATGTTCCAGTTTTATTCGTCCAGATATGTTGTGATACCAGGACTATTTATATGGGGCTTAATATTGGGTAGGACCTCATTTTTTAAAAATATCGAGAGTCACCTTGGACTATTAAGAAGGATAATACTCACCTCGCTGGGCCTTTTTATAATCTTCTTTGGGTCAAAACTCTACTTTAGTTCTCTAAACTTCACAGATAATATTAAAAGCACCATCGATGGTTTGCTTAGTACTTACAGCAACGTAGCATTCATGGTTTTTTTGGTATCAGGCTTCTGTCTCTTGACTTCAACAACCCGGGCAAGACGATTAATTCCTATCTTGAGTCCGTATGGCAAAATGAGCCTGACAAACTATGTGTCGATGGCGGTTATCCTTATTCCAATATATTATGGATACGGCTTGGGTTTATATGAATATACTGGTGCCACGATATGCTTTTTGCTTGCGCTTGCGGTTTTCGCCTTGCAATTGTCCTTCTCTCACCGATGGCTAAAGAACCATCATTACGGACCGTTAGAATGGATGTGGAGGTGTTTGACGTTTCTTAGCTTTGATATTCCGTTTAAGAAAAATCTAGATCGAGAAGGCAAAGAAGTTACAGTGCAACTAGGGGTTTAGTAAAATGGCGATTCTTGCTAATTCCGTTTTACCTTCCTAGAAGATGGAGCTGGGCCTTAAAAAGCGAGGTTTAGCTTTTACTTGAGAAGTTCCATTACCGTTCAAGATGTTAGAAAGTGCACCAACTAAACCTTGTATGTGTGGGTAATAGTAGTGTTTAACTCGCTTTTAAGCCAGTTTACTTCACAGGTCGCATGCAAGAGTAGAATACCTCCACCTAAACTAAACTACATTCATCTTTTCCACATTGCAGTTCACGTAATTATATTAAATTTGACTTTTGATCACCCATTAAAAGTGTCGCTATTTTGAACATCTTACCATTCGTATTTCTTCTTCTTATTAGTCCGATTTTACACGCTCAACACCCTTTAGCAGATGCGATCCGCCCAATGATTGGCTCAGAAGGAGAGGGCAATGTGTTCGTAGGTGCGGCCATTCCATTTGGGATGGTGAAGCCCGGACCCGATTGTAGCTATCATTCAAATAGCGGCCATACTCCTCTCAATAAAAATAGCCACTTTCTAGGAATCAGTCATACACATGTGAGCGGAACTGGAGGTGGCCCTAAATATGGAAATATATTAATCACACCCTCCACCAGTGGCGATGTAAATGATACAAATCAGATATTAAGACAGAGCGAATTTGCGCGTGCTGGATATTATACCACGCGCCTACAAAAATCGAACATAAAAGTTGAAGTTACCTCCACCCACAGTGTGGCATTTCACAATTATACTTTTCCAAATCCTGATAGTGCATGGATCGCAATAGATCTCGGCCATTACTTAGGAAAAAGTGACAACGACAGTAAAGATGATGAACAACAGAAATTCGTAGGCTCAGAGCTTGAAATCGTTTCTCCAACAGAGGTCCGTGGATATACAAGGGTAGAAGGTGGATGGAATAAGGGAGCGGCTTATACCGTCTATTTTTTTGCTGAATTTAACACTCCGATTATTGACAAGGTCTTGTTAAAAAATGGCAAAGTAACAAAGGCTTCAATAATCGTTGATAATAACACCATTGCAAAGGCACTTTTAAGGTTTCGTCCCGGCCCAACTAGTCCATTAAGCTGTAAGTTTTCTATTTCATTTATAAGTACCGGTAAGGCTCAAGAAAATATGCAAAAAGAGCTACCGAGCTGGGACTTCCAATCCACGCTGGAACTCTCAAAAAATAAATGGGAGAAACTTCTGAGTACAATAACAATTCAAGAAAAAGACGCAAATAAAAGATCTATATTCTACACCTCACTATACCATCTTTGCTTGATGCCTGTGAATCGGACAGGAGAGAACCCCCAGTGGAAAAGTAGCTCGCCTTACTATGACGATTTCTATGCGATATGGGATACTTACCGCACCAGTTTTCCTCTACTTACTATTTTAGATGAGAGCCGCGTTCGCGACATTGTTAACTCCCTTATTGGCACCTATGTCCATACAGGCTACTTGCCGGATGCACGGAGCGGAAACGACAATGGACTTACACAGGGTGGCTCTAATGCAGATGTGGTCATTGCAGACGCTTTTGCAAAAAACGTGAAAGGAATAGATTATGAATTGGGCCTAAAGGCAATGCTCAAAAATGCGGAATCTGACCCTGGTTCTTTCCATAGAAAGATCGGCAGAGGTGGCATTTTAGAATATCAAAAACTAGGGTATGTGCCCTACACTCATGAGCGCAGCGCGACTCGAACAGTGGAATACTCCTTGTGTGATTTTGCAATTGCACAACTAGCAAAAGGATTAAGTAAAAATGACCTCTCCGCAACTTATATCAAAAGAAGCAACTCATGGAAGAACTTGTGGAGGGATACACTTGTCAATGGTACTAGAGGATTTATCTGGCCAAAAGAAGAAATGGGCAAGTGGGTAGATTCGACAATGCAGGTGAAGTTTTCGAACAAAACCTGGAAATTCGAAAAAAACAAAGATATTTTTACACCAGCATCATTTGGTTGGGGATGGGAGGATGTATTCTATGAAGGCAATTCTCACCATTATTCTTTACATATCCCTCATGATGTGAAGGGGCTAATCGAAAAATCTGGTGGAGCCAAGTTATTTGAGGCTCGGCTGGATACCTTCTTCTCGAAAG
>DASVUU010000582.1:0-4836 GCA_036386935.1 Cytophagaceae bacterium
CTACCTTCAGATGGAATCATATTTTCAGCGACAAGCTGTTTGCCAATCTTTCTTTGATCTATAGCAACTATGACTATGAACTAGGTACTAAGGCTGTAACCAAAGGTGGTGATGCATTCAACTGGAAATCTAAAATTGTAAATTATAGTATAAAGCCAGATTTTAAATACTATATAAGCCCAAAAAACACCATCACCTTCGGCGGACAGGCCCTTCTTTATGATTTCAGACCTGGTAAAGCCACAGTTACTGTAGACAACAGGTCTAATGTGATTGGCCTTGATAGCAAGTATGCCTTGGAGAGCGGTATTTATGCAGGTAACGAGCAAACAGTTACTTCAAAATTTTCTCTGGAGTATGGTCTTAGGCTTTCTGGATTTCGATATATGGGTAAGGGAAGAGCCTATACTTATGGTGATACTACTTTGAAGGAAAGGAAACCTCTAAAAAGTATTGAAGAATATGAAAGCTTTGAAAACATAAAAACCTATTACAACCTTGAACCACGCCTATCGGCCAAGCTGGAACTCACCAATAGCAGTTCCTTGAAGGCTAGTTACAACAGGATGGCGCAATACCTTCATTTGCTGTCAAACACAGCTGCCTCCGTACCTCTGGACGTCTGGACACCAAGCTCAAACAACATTAAACCTCAACTTGCCGATCAGGTGGCTTTGGGATATTTTAAAAATTTTGGAGCAAACAACGATTATGAGACTTCTGTAGAGGTATACTATAAAAGATTGCAGAATCAAATCGATTACATAGATCATGCAGATTTGCTGCTGAATGAATTCCTCGAAGGGGACCTCCTCACTGGAAAAGGGCGTGCCTATGGACTTGAATTATATGTAAAGAAAAACAAAGGTAAGCTAACGGGTTGGATAAGTTATACGTTAGCTCGTTCTGAAAGGCAGGTAAACGGCATCAGTAGAAACAATTGGTATCCTAGTAGATTTGACAGGCTCCACAACTTGAATACTGTTGCGATGTATGACTTGACGCCAAGATGGTCTGTGTCGGCGAATTTTACGCTGGGTACAGGTACACCGGTAACATTTTTCACAAACAAATATTACTACAAGGATTTACCAGGCTTTCATAACCCAGAGGAGAAGAGAAATAATTTTAGGATACCTCCGTACCATCGACTAGATCTATCCGCCACACTAAAAGGAAAAGTCGAGGTGGCAAAAAGGTTTAATTGGGATTTGGTCTTTTCGGTATACAACGTTTACAACAGACGCAACCCTTTTGCAATATACTTGCGTCCTGGAGTAGATAATCCTGCCATTACAGAAGCCGTTCGGTTCTCTGTGTTTGGCTCAATTGTACCAGCCGTTACTTTCAATTTTAGGTTTTAACTTTTAGATATTTTCAAATTATGAGATACTTCAATATAATACTTGTTATACTTTTTGCTTCGCCGTTACTTTCGTGCGAAGATGTTGTACCAGTAGACATTACCCCAAGTGCAGCGCAGCTTGCCGTAGATGGTGATATCACCACATCTGTGCAGCCAGATACCGTAAGGTTAATGATGACAGTCCCCTACTTAGATAATAGCCGTAACATACCTTTCGTCAACGATGCTTTGGTGGTTATTGAGGAAAAAGAGTCAAGTCTTTCCGATACCCTGCGAAGCATTGGCGATGGAAATTACATTACTACTAAGCTGCGGGGGAAAATTAATAGAAATTACATTTTAACAATCGAGTACCAAGGGGAAAAGTATACCGCGGAAACCACTATCAAAAGGGTGGCACGCATCGATTCCGTTTTGACAGACTATAGAGAAGAGTCAGAATTCGGCAGAAAGCCCGGCTACTATATAGACCTTCTTGCCAATGATTTGCCAGGAATTGGTGACTGCTATAGACTGAAAGTATACCGCAATGGAATACTTTATAACAGACCTAACGATCTTAATCTAGCTTATGATGCCTCGTTCAGCAAAGGTGGAAGCACTGACGGAACACGATTTATATTTCCAATCAGGGAAAGCTTGAATCCCTCTTCTACTACAAATGAGGACAATCCACCTTTTGAATTGAATGATAAGGTACGAGTGGAAATCACCTCGCTCACGGAAGATCATTTTGAATTTTATAGGTCGCTACGAGACGAACTAAATAACGGTGGCCTTTTTGCTACCCCACCGGCTAACCTGAAAACTAATATAAAAAACGTAAACCGATCCTCAGAAAAACAAGCTGTTGGGTGGTTTGGCGGCTCTGCTATTTCTAGCATGGAGATAACCATCACGAAACCATAATTAATTTTCTGAAGAAATTACAAAAGATTATTTATTGGCCACTATCACCTGTAAGCAGTCTTTTGTAATTTTTACATCTATCTCCATCCCCATTTCTATAGGCTCGCCATCAGCGTGGGCGACTGCCGGCTTTTCCCTACGCACAATTAAACTATTACACCGAATTATTTCCATGTATTTCGATTTGTTGATCTCTTTGGTGAATAACCTCAAAGCGATACCTAAAGAAGTGAGACTATTGAAGGGTTTTAAGATACAGACATCTAGCAATCCGTCTTGTATACTGGCTTCGGGAGATATAAAGGCATTATTTCCATATTGCGCTGCATTGGCAAATGTGATCAGGAAAGCGGTTCTTTCCAAGGTCTCGCCATTGATAATCAACTGATATCTCTCTGGAGAATAAGCGATAAATTCTCTAATAGAGGAGGTGATATAACCTTTGATTCCCCTGTGCGTTTTTTTTGCGAAGACATCCCCAATGTGCGCGTCAAACCCGACCCCGGCAGTACAGAAAAAATATTTGCCATTGATCGTTGCACAATCTATACAAATCTCGCGATGGTTGTTCAACAATTCTATCGCCTTCTGCTGATCCATCGGAATACCTAGGTGTCTGGCTAGTCCATTACCTGATCCGGCGGGTATAATGCCTAATACGCCTGGGGTCCCTATCAAGGTCTGAGCAATCTCATTTATCGTACCGTCACCCCCCACAGCAATAATTTTTTTCATTCCTGAGTGGACCGCATTTAAAGCAATTTCTTTGCCCTGACCTGCATAGTCAGTAAAAACTATTTCAGGACGATACCACTTTGAATTCAATTTCGTCTCAATGAGCTTAGGGAGTGCGGCTTTACTCGTCGAACCCGAAATTGGGTTTATAATGAAAAGGATCTTTTCAGGAGTTGTAGTCATTTACAAACATTTGTTTCAAAACTACCTTTTTGTCGTCACACTAAAAATTATAGGTCAAAAAATAGGTCTCTAAGCCTCTCGCTGCCAATCGGCTTTGGTAGGTTCCAGGTCAATCTGATTGATATATATTCTATTTTTGCTATATTTCCCTTTTTAAACCGTGAATAGCCCCGCATAAATGAAATCTATAATTGTCTTTCTTCTTATCATTTTAAGTTTTGATGAATATTCGTTTTCGCAGGCAAAAGATCCATATAAGGCGATGGAAACCGAAGCTGGCAAATTATTCAAAGAGGATAAATATAGTGAGGCATTGCCCATTTACTTGGTATTAGACAGTCTCAAACCAAACTATGGACTATCCAAGGCTAGAATCGGTATCAGCTTTATGGCAACTTCTACAAAGTATAAGTCCTTGCCATACCTACAAGCTGCTAAGAAACTAGGCTATACGAAGGATGGGTTGGATTACTACCTTGGAAGGGCGTATCATTTAAATCATGATTTCGACAATGCAATAGCGGCTTACCAGGCCTATAAGGCGCCATTGAAAAAGAAGGACAAGATTGCAGAGATGGATGACCTCATAAAAAACTGCGTGAATGGGAAAGAATTGATAAAAAACCCAGTAAATGTTTCTATCGAAAACCTGGGTCCTAGCATCAATTCAAGCTACGGGGACTTCGCGCCTATTATTTCCGGTGATGAAGCCATATTGTTATTTACCTCGAAAAGGCCAAACAATGGCAGAAAAAACGAGAACGGGGACCACTTTGAAGACATCTATTTTTCTACCAAAGAGGCGGGAAAATGGTCGAACCCCTTGAATTTGGGTAGTACTGTGAACACTTCTGTGAATGATGCAGCAGTAGGCGTTTCAATGGATGGACAACATCTTTTTTTATATCAAAACGATACGTTAGCGAAGGACGAGTCCGGCGGAGATATATACCAAAGTAATTTGAAAGAAAATGAATGGAGTAAACCTGTCAGGTTAAACGAGCCCGTGAATACGCCGCACTGGGAACCAAGCTCAAGCATGGACTCAAAAGAAGAAATTCTATTTTTCACAAGTGACAGGCCGGACGGTATAGGTGGCACTGACATTTATGTTTCTCATAGACTTCCGAATAAAATGTGGGGACCAGCAAAAAACCTCGGGCCAAAAGTAAATACTCCTCTAGATGAAGATGCGCCTTTCATTCATGCTGACGGTAAAACCTTATATTTCAGTTCAAAAGGACACAACAGTATGGGAGGCTTTGATATCTTCAACGTGACCTACAATTCAGTTACGGATGAAGTTGGCCAGACTACAAATGTGGGCTACCCTGTAAATAGTGCCGATGATGATTTGTTTTTTGTGTGGTCCGCCGATGGGAAAAGAGGTTACTTTTCCTCTGCTCGTGAGGACAGCTATGGTGAGGAGGACATCTACCTTATTAGACGGCCAGATTTCAACATAGACTTAATATTATTGGATGGTAAGATGTCCTCTCAGACAACTGCTGTCTCTTCAAAATTTTCAGTGATAGATAATTCAACGAAAAACGTTTTGGCAACTTATGATTCTACAAAGTTTAGTAAAGAATATATAGTGGTTTTAGAAACCGGGAAAAATCAAGCGTTTTATGCGGAAAGTC
>DASVUU010000583.1:0-10487 GCA_036386935.1 Cytophagaceae bacterium
TCCTATACCAAAATTATGAATATGGAATTCTCAGAAGGGTGTGGGGAAGAAGATTGTTATTGGTGTGATTTTGTTACGAGAAATTACAAGACGGATAAAGCCAAATTGATTGAAATCGAAGAGTAAAAGTATACAGGTGGAGAAAAAGCCAAAGACCAGCGGTAATGTATTTGACTTGAAAGTGCTAAAAAGACTTTTTGGGTTTATGATACCTTATAAGGTGGTCTTTTATACCATTATAGCGCTTACATTGGTGGGCGCTATCTCTGGCCCCATCAAGGCTGTATTAATCCAGTACACGATTGACAACCATGTTCAATCAGGGAATACTTCTGCCTTACTAACGATGACCTTTGTCCTCACGGGCCTTTTGGTGACCAATGCCATCATTCAGTACTATCATACATACCTTTCAGGTTGGTTGGGGCAACATATCATAAAAGACATCAGAATACAGCTCTATGAGCACCTGCTAAAGTTTAGATTAAAATTTTATGATAAAACCCCTATCGGTAGGCTTATTACCAGAAATATCTCCGACATAGAAACGTTATCGAATGTTTTTAGCGAAGGCCTCGCGGCAATAGTCAGTGATATGCTACAGATATTGGTAATACTTGGCATAATGATTTATTATAGCTGGAAACTAACCTTAGTAACTCTTTCAGTTTTTCCTCTCCTGATCATTGGCACCTATATTTTTAAGGAAAAAATCAAGGGGTCATTCAACGAGGTCCGCACGGCCGTTGCTAATTTGAATACCTTTGTACAGGAGCATATAACGGGTATGAATATCGTGCAAATTTTTAGTAGTGAAGAAAGGGAGCTGAAGAAATTTGTGCAGATAAATGAAGAGCATAGGATCTCTAATCTTAAATCTGTATTATATTACTCCGTCTACTTCCCAGTCGCCGAGGTTATTGCAGCTATGTGTACTGGCCTTTTAGTATGGTATGGAGCTAATAGGATTATGTTTGTTGGCGATATCAGCATTGGTGTTCTTACTGCATTCTTGCTATGCATTTCAATGTTTTTTAGGCCCATAAGAATGATTGCTGATAGGTTTAATACCTTGCAAATGGGGATCGTAAGCGCCGACAGAATTTTCAAACTTTTAGAAAGCCAGGAAGATGTAGCAGATAATGGGAATATAACGGCGGAAAAGATGCTGGGTGAAGTGATTTTTCAAAATGTGTCATTTGCTTATGAAGAAACTAACCCAGTGTTGAAAAAAATTTCTTTTGAAGTAAAAGCTGGTGAAACGTTGGCAATAGTGGGTGCAACAGGTGCTGGAAAGTCTTCCATCATAAATCTACTGAATAGATTTTACGATATAGATGAAGGCAATATACTCATTGATGGTATTGACGTGAAAAAATACGATATTAACAGCTTAAGGAGCAAAATTGCGATAGTACTACAAGATGTTTTTCTCTTTTCAGACACTATCGGCAATAATATTACCTTAAACAACAAAGAAATTACAGAGGCCAAAATATGGGAGGCAGCAGAGCTGGTTGGAGCGAAAAAGTTTATTGAGAAACTACCTGGCAAGCTAAATTTTCAAGTAATGGAAAGAGGCGCGAACCTATCTGTGGGCCAAAGGCAATTGCTTTCGTTCATTCGAGCCCTAGTGTTTGACCCGGCAATAATAGTGTTAGATGAAGCTACTTCCTCTGTGGATAGTGAGACAGAGGAGCAAATACAAAATGCTGTCAAGAAATTACTATCGGGACGAACGGCTATCGTTATCGCGCATAGACTTTCCACTGTTCAAACTGCCAACAAGATACTAGTGCTGGATAAGGGAGAGATCAAAGAAAGTGGTTCACACGAAGAGCTGCTCCAATTAAATGGATTTTATTCTCAATTAAATGCCATGCAGTTTAAAATGGCAGTATAAATAATATTTTTAATTTAAAAAATTAACCGTGACGTTTGAAGATTTTAATCTAAATGAAAAAGTCCGTGAAGGACTAGAATCGATGGGCTATAAAGTGCCTACCCCAGTGCAGGCGGAAGCCATTCCAAAAATTTTGGAAGGAACAGACATCATTGCCTGTGCACAAACAGGTACAGGAAAGACAGCAGCTTATATTCTGCCCATAGTCCACAAAATATTGACATCCCCACAAAATACAATCAGTACACTGATACTATCACCTACACGGGAATTAGCCCTGCAGATTGATCAAGCATTAGAAGGGTTCGCATATTATACGGGGGTAAGTTCCTTTGCCATCTATGGTGGTGGAGATGGCTCAGCATATGATAGGGAAAGGAAGGCATTGCGAGAAGGTGGTGCAGATATAATTATAGCGACTCCCGGCAGGCTTATTTCTCACCTTAACTCAGGAGCAGTAGCCTTTTCAA
This sequence comes from Cytophagaceae bacterium, assembly GCA_036386935.1. Lineage (GTDB taxonomy): Bacteria > Bacteroidota > Bacteroidia > Cytophagales > Cytophagaceae > DASVUU01. Next base: position 2,374 of record DASVUU010000583.1, read on the forward strand.
ATGTGCAACACCTAATCTTGGACGAAGCCGATAGGATGTTAGACATGGGATTTTATGATGACATCATTCGCATAATCAAATACCTTCCTGAGAAAAGGCAAAACCTCTTATTTTCGGCTACCATGCCTCCAAAGATTAGGACGTTAGCAGGAAAAATATTGAAAGATCCTATATCAATTAATATTTCTATTACGAAACCTGCAGCAGGAGTAACGCAGCAGGCGGCAATATTATATGACCGACAGAAGATTCCTTTTCTAATGCATTTGCTTCATGGAAAAGAGAATGAAATACCAAGCATAATTATATTTTGCTCAACTAAGCAAAGTGTAAAAGACCTTGATAGGGAATTGAAGAAATTAAAGTTTTCAGTAAAAGCCTTTCATTCGGACTTAGAGCAAAATGAGAGGGAGGATATTTTGAGCAAGTTCCGAAGCAGACAACTACAGATGTTAGTTGCAACTGATATTCTTTCTCGAGGAATTGATATAGAAAATATAACACTTGTTATTAACTACGATGTTCCAAATGACGGCGAAGACTACGTGCATAGAGTAGGTAGGACAGCTCGAGCCGAAACCAAAGGAACAGCCATTACCTTGGTGAGTGAAAAAGATCAAAAGAAATTTTCAAGAATAGAATTGCAGATCGGCAAAGAAATCGATCGCTTGACCCTTCCTGGAGAATTAGGAGAAGTCCCAGTTTACAATCCTGCTGCCAAGGTTGCTGGCGGGAATAAGAAAAAATCATTTAAGAAGAAGCCTCGTCCGAAGGCTTAGTGTAGGATCATAGCCATGCTATGAGGGCAATTCTAGATTGATGCTCCAAAGCAAGTCCGTTTTTCGCCGTGCATTCCGTGGAACTTTTTATTCCATGGAATGCACGGTGTAAGAGCAGATAGGGTATTGTGAAAATAGCAACCTATTGAAAGTAACCACCCTAGGAGGCCATCCAACACATTTTGGAAACTGATTATTTCAGCAAAGAGGTACCCTTATAAAACTCTAATAACTTTATCTTAAAATAATAGTCGTATTTTGCCTGTGCCAAATTGGATTGAGCTATGGCAAAGTTATTTTTCTGAATTAAAAACTCCGTAGAAGTTAAAAGACCAGCATTCATTCTTTTTTCTGAATTAATATAAGACATTTCAGAAGCAACCAACGCTTCCTGACCTGCTTCAAATCGCTTGCCGGCAGAACGAACGTCTACAGTTGCCTGCTCTATATTCTTTCTCAGTTGATTTTTAGTATTGCGTTCATTCAGTTCAGCAATTTTATAGCTTACTTTGGATCGCTCAATATTGCTAGAAAGTAAACGGTTATTTATAATTGGAATATTTAGGTTCAGGCTTATTTGCTCACCTAGTTTGTCATCAAGCTGTTTAAAAAAAGGATAATCCATTTGGTATAATCTCCTGTCCGGGATAACCGAGTATACAGGTGTCTTATTTAGATCATCTACATATCCGGTAATCTGGCTTATAGTAGTCGTTTCGGTCCTATATTGGTAATTGAGACTCGAATAGAAAGTAAACACGTTTGCGCTCAGCGTAAGCCTTGGTAAACGCGCCCCCTCTGCCGACCTTACTGCCATAAGAGAGCTTTTCTTTCTATAATCTATACTTTTGATCTGAGGCTGTGATGTTAAGGCCGTATTAAAAATTTCTTCTGTGTTATATCGAGCAGTATCGTTGATATTCGGGTTTGGAAGAATAGGCTTTTCTACATCGAAAGTTGGCGTCACGGGCATTTCCATCAATTGCATTAGATTCACTTTTGCAATGGCCAGGTCATTTTCAGCATTGATCAAAGTGAGCTTGTCGTTCGCTAGCTGCGACCTTATTTGATAACTATTCAATTCGGGCAAGGTCCCGGAACTTACCAATTTCTGAGTGCGTTCCAATTGTGACTGTGAAGCAGTAATTTGTATTTTGGCATTTTCTACAAGCTCATATCCAAGAAGAACATCCATATAGGCCAAGGTCACTGAGATGCTAACATCATTTTTGGTAGTTTGAACGTCATATTTAGACGCTTCTAAAGCGAGTTTGTTTTGTTCAATATTTCTTACGTTTTGCAAACCGTTAAAAAGTGTGACATTGCTAGATAGGCCAAAATTATTGGTCCTGTAGTTTTGCAATACAAATTGGTTAGTCGAAGGATCAATAGAGCGGCCAAATTGATAGTTGTGGCTTGCATTCCCATTTAAGGTCGGGAGCCTGGTCCCTTTTGACTGATGATAGGAAATTCTGGATTGTTCACTGCTAAGCTGGGACTGATTTATTTGAATATTTTTATCATAGGCTTCTGAGATACATTCCTGTAAAGTCCAAGTTTTGGACTGCGCGTTGCAAAGAAAAGATAAGAAAATAAAAAAGAGAGAAGAGGATATTCTAAAAGACATGAGGAGGTTATTAAAAAATAAATTTATTCATTTTTTCTAATCAATGAAATTATGTTTGTTTGTATGCTACATAAATATTTTTTTTGTCCAGAAAACAATTCCTAACTTTAAAAGATATTATATTAATAGGTGAGTCTGATTTTGTATGATCAAACACACAAATTGAAGATATATTGGGTAATACCCCTTAATTTTTAGGCGATAAAATGAGATTTAAAAGTGTTCTTCTTGTAGACGATGATTATGTAAGCAATTTCATTGCAGACCATCTTCTAAATAAATTAGAAGTTTGCAACAACGTCACATTTTGCCGTAACGGGGATGAAGCACTGAAATTTTTAAATGACTGTGACGTATTTCCAGAAATCATTTTCCTGGATATAAATATGCCGGTAATGGACGGATTTGAGTTCATAGAAACCTTTCGGGATCTTAATATGGACAAAAATAAAACCCGTATTATTATTTACACAGCATCTTTCCGCCAAAAAGATATTGAAATCCTACAACAGATTGGTTTTAACGATTTTATAATTAAACCTTTGACCGAGGAAAAATTATTAAATGTTTTAAAACTTTTTGAATAGAACAAGGTTTTCTTTGAAATCTAACATGCCTTCCATGCCACATTTCAATAGTATACTCCTAGTCGATGACGATTATGTAAATAATTTCCTGACTGAAAGATTGCTGCGAAAATCAAACATTGCTCGTGAGATCAGAGCGGTAAGGAATGGCGAGGAAGCCTTAACATATCTTGCCGAACAGAAAAATTACTGTCCGGACCTAATTCTGTTGGATATCAATATGCCAGAGATGGATGGCATAAATTTTTTAAAGAATTTCAAAAGAATGGTTTTAGATAAGAACATCAGGATAATTCTATTAACTGGCTCTGTTAATCCCAAAGACAGGGAGTTATTGAATCACTTAGGATTTAATGACATTATGTTAAAGCCGTTTTCTGAAGAAAAAATGAGTGCCATTTTGAAGAAAGATCTTAAAAAAGCTGATTTGAAGTTTTAAAGATTTTTCGAAGCATAATAAATTTATACGATGAGTAGGGTAAATTCGATAATGTTGGTAGAGGATGATCAGATTACCAATTTTATAAATGAAAGGCTGATTAAGAAACTGAATATTACACAGGAAATAAAGGTCTCTTTAAATGGAAAGGAAGCTTTAAGTAAAATATCCGAATGCCTCAAAACTAATCATTTATGCCCTGAATTAATATTTCTAGACATAAATATGCCTGTGATGGACGGGTTCGAGTTCCTCCAAAACTTCCAACAATTACGTTTCGACCATAAGGAAAGAATTGTTATTGTTATGCTCACGACATCTAGTAATGAACATGATCTAGATAAATTAGTGAACCTTGGGCATAAAGATTTTTTAAATAAACCCCTGACAGAGGATAAGGTAAAGAATATTCTTGATAAATATTTTCCTAACAATGTATTAAGCAAAACTGCTTAGTATCTTGTACCATGGAGAGATCTAAAATTGGTGCGATCTTAAAACAAAAGTGTCCGAGATGCTATCAAGGCGACCTTTTTATCAATAAGAACCCCTTTCGACTAAAGTTATTAACTGCAATGCATCCTCGATGTAAATGTTGTGGATTATTAACGGAGCCAGAGCCGGGATTCTATTTCGGTGCCATGTATTGTAGTTACGGTTTCGGAGTAGTAATTTTCGCAATCAACTTTATTACAATTGAGCTATATCTGCAACTGCCATCCAGATATTTTATAATCATAAATACCTTATCCCTCTTACTTCTTTGGCCAGTTATATTCCGATACGCCAGAGTTTTATACTTATATATCTTTGTCAGATATGATAAGAATGTAGCACTAAAAAACCACGAAGTAAACTAATTTTAATTTTGCAAAGTTGTTTTCTAGAGTAGGGAAATGCTTATGGAAAAGTTGAACTGTGTTTTGCTCGTGGATGATGATAATGTAACCAACTTTTTAACCGAAAGGCTAATTAAAAAATTAGACCTTTGTGACAATGTAAAGATATCTCATAATGGGGAGGAAGCTTTGCTTTACCTAGCTCAGCATTGCTGCGCTTTTGATGCTTACAACTTCCCAGAATTGATCCTGTTAGACAATAATATGCCCGAAATGAACGGGATAGAATTTTTAGAAATGATTAACCAGATCAATATTAACTCTGACCATAGAATTAAAATAGTCCTTCTCACTAATAATGATGATGAGGAGATCAACAAGAAGGTAAAAGAATTAGGTGTGGAAAGTACCCTGACGAAGCCATTAACAGAAGAGAAATTGAAAGACATTTTATTACACCAATAATTTCAAACTCTAGGATTACCAAACTTTTTGCATTGCAGGATAAGACTCTTACCTTTCGAGAAATAGCGGTGATATGGCCTTAATAAAATCAGTAAGGGGACTCAGCCCTGTATTTGGAATCAATGTCTACTTAGCGGAGACGGCAACGGTAATAGGGGAGGTTACAATGGGAGATGAATGCTCTGTTTGGTTCAATGCCGTCGTCAGAGGCGATGTCCATTACATAAAAATCGGTAATAAGGTAAACATCCAGGACAATGCAGTGATACATTGTACCTATCAAAAGTGTCCAACTACAATTGGCAATAACGTATCGATTGGCCACAATGCGATTGTACATGGGTGTACCATAGAAGACAATGTACTTATAGGAATGGGGGCAATTGTAATGGACAATGCAGTTGTAGGCAAAAATTCGATAATTGCGGCAGGTGCCGTAGTTCTTGAGAATACCAAAGTAGAGTCAGGGTGTATCTACGCTGGAGTTCCTGCTAAGAAGGTGAAAGAAATTAGCCAAGACCAGATCAATGATACGATCGAAAGGATAGCAAACAATTATGTAAAATATTCAGGCTGGTTTAAAGAATAAGCAGGAAAAAAACATTAAGATTTCCTCGGCAACAACGTTACATTCCAACCTTTATTTTCATCATAGGGGTGAACTTTCATCTTATAAGTAGGAACATCTCTCCATTTCTTTACTTCAGACTTCCAGTCTGGAAATGATGGTTGATATAGTTTATCGCTATTCAATTTGAAGCCTACTAATTGTATTAAAATAAAACAAGCCAGAAAGAATCCTGCAAACACACTATACTTGCTAGCATTGCGTCTATTGTTGTCGTAAATAGTATTTGCTAAAAGGCAAATTAGGATAACGGTAGGAACAAATCCATAACGGGATCCTCCGGCCATGTTCAATGACCCTAGGAGTGATAGAATAGATATAATCAGAAATGAGGCAAGTCCGAGGTAGTTATAAGATTGTCTGTTTTTAATAATATGCCAAAAAATGAGTATCGAAATCGGCATAATAAATAATCCTATTATAAATCTATCGTTCTCTCCAAACGGCAATAAGAGTGCAAAATTGTCAGCGATATATGCCTTGAAACTGGTATAAAAATTTCGATCTACGAGCCTTTTATATTGGTTATTATATAAAAGACAATAGACAGTTATACCCACCTGAAGCGTTCCGGCAAACACTGATACCAACATCTGATATAGATTTTCTTTGGTGCGATCTTTCCAATATTTGAAGATAAATAGAGGAGCAAAAAAGCAGCTCATCGGGCCAGTCAAGCTACCTACAACCAACAATAAATATTTAAAATATCTTAAAATTGTCTGAGCACTATTGTCCGCAATCAAAATTAAAAAAGTAATCAAACCGAAGAAAAAGTGTGAATTTGTAGTATTAATCCAAATCTCATTAGGAGTGATTAACAGAATGGAAAGAGAAAGCAAATATTTTTTTGAGGTTGTATTAAAGTAAATTGAGGAGGAATAAAAGATTAAGATGAAAGGTATAAGCTGAACAATCAAACCCGCTATGGTAGAAATGACAGGTGCATTTTCCACGGATATAAAAGTGGATTGGAATGAGGAAACGACGACATTATAAAAGGTGTAGTAACCAACTAACGGTGTTAATAAAGTTTCAGCTAGATCGTGGTTATATGCAAAAGAGTAAAAAACCATACCTTCTTCTGCCCAAAAACGGGGTTGAAAGAAGATGGCCGGTTCTTTGAAAACTATTAAGACAAAAAGAGTGGAAAAATAAATTAAAGAAAAATACTTGTTAAAGATTTCCCTCATTATTTCTTGAAGATTATCGAATCCTTAATTCCCCATTTTTGTAATCGATAAGCTATAGAAACTCTTAATACCCCCAAACCATACTTCACACTTCTTTTAAAATTTATACTACTAGCATCTTTAAAATATTTGGTCGGACAGGTCACCTCGCCAACTTCAAAGCCAAAGTAAAATATTTGACCAAGCATTTCATTGTCAAATACAAAATCATCAGAGTTGTTTTCAAGAGGAAGTGCTTGAAGCACTTCCTTGCTAAATGCTCTATATCCGGTATGATATTCAGCAAGCTTTTGGTTCATCAATATATTCTGAAAGAGCGTCAGGAATCGATTTGCAACATATTTGTAGTATGGCATACCCCCTTTCAAGGCACCCTTTCCCAAAATCCTCGATCCGAGCATTACGGAGTAAAGATTTCGAGCAATTGGGAAAATCATAGCCTCCAGTAATAAAGGAGTGTACTGGTAGTCGGGATGGAGCATTACTACGATGTCGGCCCCACTGCTTAACGCCTCCCGATAGCAAGTTTTTTGGTTTCCACCATAACCAGTATTTTTTTCATGCCTGATTATCTTATTAATCCCTAGTGATTCCGCTTTAGAATATGTTTGGTCCTTGGAATAATCATCTACAAGAATAACTTCGTCAACTAAAGGGAAGGGAATCTCTTTATAGGTTTGCTCTAAGGTTTTCTCTGCATTATAGGCAGGCATTACAACAATTACTTTCTTACCGTCAATCATTATAAATCGATTATTGAGTGGCTTCTTCTTTTAAAGTTATTTTCCTTTCCACTGTGTTGAATGGGCCTTCAATAGTTTTTCCAGATTTGTCGATCAGTTCAAGTTTAATGGTTGCTTCGCCGGGCTGTAAACCTTCAATTGCATAGGGCTGCCATTTATCAATTAGAAACTCATTACCATTAATGGTGGCTTTCACTTTATTACTATCAGCAGCCAAAGTAGTGTTTACCAAATAGAAATCTAGTAGTACTTTTTTAATCTCAGCACCTTTGTATTCTCCTTTTGGACGGCTATAAAACAATAAGGGTTTTGTGAGATCAACAGGGGCAGCCGCAGCTTTACCAACTGTAAATTGTCTCAAGTCATACGCCTCTCTGTGTTTTAAGCTTTCATGGTAAGAACGTGATAAAAATGATAGAGCTATGTAGTGTCCCTCTTGTAGCGTGTCACTAAACTTCGTTTCGTACTTAGCTTTATAAGGTGCATTATTCAAAATTAAATGGATATGTTGACCTTGTTTAGAATTTGCACAGTCCTTATGGGCCGCGTCTGCTGTTTGCCCCTTCAATTCGAAATTTTTAATTTCATAAGAAAACTCTACAACATTATTCTTTAGCTTAGCTTTTTCCTCTGGACTATTTAATTCTAAAATTGCATCAGGAAAGTCAGGCGAATTTGTAACAGGAGTCAATGTCAATCCACCTTTCGTAAGCCGCCCAGCCGTATCAATATTTGTAGCCTCGGACTCAACCTTTAGGGTGTCCTCGTTCGTTGAAACACTTTCAGTCTTCTGGTTTTGGCAAGAAAATATTCC
>DASVUU010000584.1:0-2998 GCA_036386935.1 Cytophagaceae bacterium
GTACACAGCAAAGGCTTAAAACTGGGAATATATTCTTCCCCGGGCCCTGTTACATGTGGAGGATATGAGGGTAGCTATGGCTACGAGGAAAAGGATGCAATGGCTTATGCTTCATGGGGCATTGACTATTTGAAATATGACTGGTGTAGCGCCTCCAGGGTGTACAAAAATGAACATTTACAAGCAGCCTACCAGAAGATGGGAAGCGCCCTTCAGAAATGTGGGAGACCTATTGTGTATAGTCTGTGCCAATATGGAATGGATGATGTGTGGAAATGGGGAGCGCAAACTGGAGCCAATTTATGGCGCACCACTGGAGATATAAGCGATACATGGAAGTCTATGACAGATATCGGGTTTAGCCAAAGTCCACTTGCCAAATATGCTGGCCCAGGCCATTGGAATGATCCAGACATGCTGGAAGTAGGAAATGGCGGCATGACCAATACAGAATATCGTACACATTTTAGCCTTTGGTGCTTACTAGCAGCGCCATTGATGGCAGGTAATGACCTGGAAAAGATGTCTTCCGAAACGCTTGAGATATTAAGTAACAAAGAAGCTATTGCAATAGACCAAGACCCATTAGGGGAGCAGGCCACTCAAATAGTGAAGCAAGATAATTACCAAATATGGGCTCGGTCTCTTAAAGATGGTTCCAAGGCTGTGGGCCTATTCAACTTAGGTACAGAGCCCATCACTATAACGTTGAATTTCTCAGATATCAAACTACAAGGAGCACAAAAAATCAGAGATCTGTGGCTTCATAAAGACTTAGGAAGTTTTAAGACAAAATTTGAAACCAAGGTTGAGCCCCATGGAACCGTCTTATTGAAAATAATCTCAAGTGGTAAATAAAATAGTCTACCGCTTATATACTATTAGTGTTGCGTAATTAAACGGAGAATAGACTTTCAAGGTATTCTCCGTTAACGAGCAAGTAATACCGTTAGCTAATTTCTATAGAATATTCTCCATGGAAAGATTTTCCTTTCGAAAGGGATCTTATTCCATCTTTCTCTTTATACTCGCCGGTAAATCCTGCTTTATCTGCTATACCGAACCAAGGCTCTAAGCATACAAATGGAGCGCCCCCTTTTTTGGACCAAATAGCGAAATAAGGAAATCCTGTAAAGTCCATTTTAATCTGATGGTTGGATTTTTTGCTTTTTATAGCAACTTCCCTTGACCGTAGTTCTTTAAAGATGATCGCATCTTCATTAAATAAGGAAACATCCAAAGGCAAAGTATTTTGATCCTTAAGTACCGGAGCTGACTTGTCAGAAATTAGTCCATCTTGCAACAAGCATCGTGAGGCAGTCTCTTTCTTCTCAAACTCCAAGTAATAGTCTTCAAACTTCTCATTTTTTTCTAAGGGGCAATTGAATGCTGGGTGAGCGCCGATAGAAAAATAGATTACTTTATCATCTATGTTCTTTACATCATAAGAAACAATCAATCTATTTCTTTCTAACTGGTATTTGATCAGCAGTTCAAACTTATAAGGGTAAACCTTCAGCGTTTGATCATTACTTTTCAGCAAATAGGCTAATGTACTTTCCTGGTGATCTATTTGCTCAAAATGCATGTCTCTTGCGAATCCATGCTGTGGCAGCTCATAGCTAGTGCCGTCGACTTTATATTTATTCCTATTGACTTTGCCTACTATAGGAAATAGAACTGGCGCGCGTCGCCCCCAAAAATTAGGATCACCTTGCCAGAGGTATTCTTTATTAGTCATCGTATTTTTAAGACTAATCAACTCAGCGCCAGAGTTCTTAACCGTTACCTTTAGAAATTCGTTAATTAAAATTGCAATCATATTATTATAAAAAATTTATAGAATCTTAGCTGTCACCCTAAAAGTCATATTCGACGTTACATCAGTATTCTGCGGAACTGTTTCTCTAATTATTGTTTCAACTCTTAATGAATAGCTATCTGCTTTTATATATTCATCCAATTTGTCTCCCGATGTGGTAAGTTCAAACGATGATACACCCCGTGGTACATCGTCATTGTAGGCCAACAATTTTTCTCCTGCCACGCTAGGCGAAGAAATAAATATTTTGACGGATTTTAAAAAATTAAAATTTGCAGTTGGCGGATTAGTTATCTCAAAACTAAGCTTTGTAAGTTTTACATCCTTCGCATACTTCGTTTCAGATCTATTATTCTTAAATTCCGTGCTAGTGTTTGTAGGAGGGCTCTCCAACCCTAATGGTAAAGCAGTCCCAACTGGCAAAACAGTAGCTGGTATAGTAAACTTTTCTGATTTGTTAATATTAAATGTTGCCAACTCCTCCGCTTTTTTACAAGAAGAAAAGATTACAAAGAATACAAGTATATACTTTATCATAATTATCACTTAACGATTTTTTCGGGCTTTTTCAATAGGTTCTCCTCGTCCTCTAGGTGCGGCTGATTCCTCAATTTCAATACTTTCTCTTTGGCTTTCTTTCTTGACCTCAGATTAAGCATTTCTACGAATAAGGAGAATGACATGGCGAAATAAATATATCCTTTAGGAATATGCTTATGAAAGCCTTCAGCCACTAACAGCAATCCTATCATCAGAAGGAAAGAAAGTGCCAGCATTTTTATGGTAGGGTGGTTATTCACAAAATCACTTATAGGTCGAGCGAAAAGAAGCATGATAAATAAGGATATTACCACCGCGACCACCATAATGAGTATGTCTCTGCTCGGGTCTTCCACCAACCCGATCGCAGTGAGTATGGAATCAAAAGAGAACACTATATCAAGAAGTACAATTTGAATAATGGCAGAGACTATCCCTAGTTTCACTCCTTTGTTTGCATCATCCTCAGGTCCTTCAAGCTTATCGTGAATTTCAAAGGTACTTTTGTAGATCAAAAAGAGACCACCAGCAAATAATATAAGGTCCCTCACGCTAATATCTAAGCCAAAAAAGTCTCTTATCAATGGCTTATCAAACCCAACGATCCATGAAATGGCATATAATAAGATGATTCTC
>DASVUU010000585.1:0-6808 GCA_036386935.1 Cytophagaceae bacterium
AGGGACCCTAAGACCCTTTTTACTTCTATCAATCCTCGGTTTTAAATCTAAAAAATCAAACAAATCGCGTAAGTACAAAGCGCCCTCAACAATACCAGAAAGCCTTGCAAGCATAGACTCCAGCAGCATGCGCATTCTTGCAAAAGATCCTGCTAGAAAAGTCATTTCACCAGGAGACAGCTTCCCATTTATAGTTTGAAGAATAATAAAAACATAAGCACCATAGTACCCTAAGCCCGCAAATATTGAAAGGATACTGCTGTACGCGGCCCGCGTTACCGAGATAATTTTATTCTCATTAAAGTATTGGTCCGACAGCTCTTTAAAACGTGTGATCAGAAAATCAGCCAAGCCGAAGATTTTGATTTCCTTAGCCGTTTCATCGCTTGCTCCAATAAATCTCAGATAATCAAGCTCCCGTCTTTGAGGCGTCCAGCCGTGAACAAGAGAATAAGTTTTTTCATTGAAATGCGCCTCTCCAAGGAACGCAGGGATAACGGCTATTGCCAAAAGTACAATTAACCAAGGGTTGAAGGCGATAAGTCCTCCGGCAAGAAATATTAAGCTCAACGCATCTTGCAGCTGTCCTAGTACTTGAGCCATCAGCACAGTCCTTCCTATGGTCTGCCTGCGCGCTCTCTCCAGCTTGTCATAGAATTGCGCATCTTCGAACTGCTCGAGGTCAAGGACACTTGCGTGCTGCATAAGTTTTATCGAAGTCGAATTGGCAAATAAATCGCCCAATAGGCCATCTAACAAGGCAATAATTCTGCTTAAACCCTCCGAGATTACCACTAAGGCGAGCTCAAGTGCGACCCATTTCCATAAGTTTTCAAAGTGAGCACCTGCTTTGGTATTTATAATATTTAGAATTGCATCGAGAATTATTTTACCAGTATATAATATGAGCAGCGGAAATGCCGCTTTGATGAGTCGCAGCAGACACGAACTAATGATTAGCTTCGGGCTAACTTCCCAAATGAGCGAAAAGAAATCAGGAAGATTTTTAAGTGCCTCGAATCGATCTTTGACGGACTTGGCTTTAGGAATTTGCTTATCCTTTTGTTTCTGGAATCTATTTAGAATATTACGGAAGGCCATTGCTGTATTTAATATTTATTGTAACGTAGAAGTCGGTATATGTTCTAAGAAGATATAACCATAAAAATAGACAAACCACATTTCACAACTGTCGTAATGAGCATTTAGACGGGCTGTTATATAGAAGAAAAGTTGCAAAATTCCATATTGCTTAAATAATATAAATTTATCGTGATATAATGTTAAAAAACACTAATATTAAATAATTTGTGCGCCGTCAGGACTTAATCAATAAAGGAATAACTATTAGGAGCCTAAATAAAATTAAACGCCACAATATTACAATTTTAAACTAACCCAGATCATATGAAAGACTATTTGAAACTAGTACTTGTAAGCCTCTTTATCTCTAACGCAGTTGGTTCCTATGCACAAGATGCAGGAGCAATAGACTTTAGAACGGTCAAAGAAGGTGTGGTGATGAGAGACGGAAAGATGATGAAGATTTCAAAGGCAGGAACATTAGATCCACTTGAAGAAGACCTTACTTTGTCTGATGCAGTAGTTTCCAAAACTGGAGAAGTAAAGTATACAAATGGAGGCAAGCTGCGATTGAAGAATGGCGAAGTTTTGACTAAGAATGGGAAATTAATGATGTTGGAAGATCAGGTTCAAAATGTAGAAGGTGTTGCTGTGAGGGATGGGAAATTAATCTTGATAAAGGACGGGGGAGTAACCTTGGTGGACAATGATACTTATTTGAATAACGATGGAAAAATTTCTGGCGAGGGTATTGTCGAATATAAAAGTGGATTCAAATACAAGATAAAAGAAGGGGAGATTGTGACGCTCGACGGCCAGATTATGCGAAGAAAGGATGATCAGATGGATGCGGATGGTATCATAATGCGGGGAGGCAAAGTTTTGAGATACGACAAAGGAAAGCCTGTCGTAGCAGACAAAGATTTTACAATGGCTAACGGTGCAAAAGTTTCACCTGATGGCACTGTACTCACCAAGGATGGCATGAAAATAAATTTACGTGAGGGAGATGTTTTGAACTCTAAAGGAGATATTGGATTTTCTAAGTCAGAGCTTGTCACAGAAGGAGTGACAAAAAGGGAAGGGAAGATCTATAAATTGGACAACGGAAGATTTAAGCCAATGACATCAGAGCAGGTATTAGGAAATGGTAGCATTGTGCAACCAACTGGAATAATAATATCCAAAGATAGCTCAAAACTCCTCATGAAGGATGGAGATTTGGTAACTTTGAAAGGCGAGTACTTTGTTGGCCGCGGCGCAAAGCTTGATGCTAAAATGGCAGAGAATAGAGGTCTCAATGACCACTTGATATTCCGTGATGGCAGGGTAATGATAGTAAAAAACGGAGAACCAGAGTTATTGCTCAAAGATCTTGTGATGCCTAACGGTGCTAAGATATTTAAGCATGGCCATGTACACACGAAGGAAGGTAATAAGTTAGTAATGAAACCGGGGCAAAAAATGGATATGAATGGAGATTTAATTGCCGACAAGGCGAAGATCGAGTTTGACCAAAAAAATTACATTGTCTTTAAGGGCGGTAAGGCTATGCAAGTAACGGATGGTAGGCAGAACCCAGTTTTCAAAGAAATAGTTTTATCTGAGTCTACAAAGGTTTTAGCTGATGGTACAATAGATCGAGGAGGTAAAAAAACAAAAATGAAGGAAGGGGAGAAGTTGTCTATGGAGGGCGAAGCTTTAAAATAGAGCTTGCAGCCTATAACGGTCATTCAGCAATTTAATTCTTTAGTAAGGTTTTCAAGCAGACTTGGTTTGGAAACCTCTTTCTATTTCAGCTAGATCAACTTTGGATAAAGCAAATGGCATCTTTCTGGTAGAATGTAAGCGATAATAGACTGATAATAGTACCAATTGTAATTATTATTTAAGTCCTTGACAAATAATGATTTTATAATGGATCGCCAATTCACAGGCGTTTAGGCAAACGAGATCGAACTACGAAAGTATAATCAGCCCTACCAAAAGAGTCCATCGTCGGAGCATAAACTTGACGGACAAAAAAAAGGGTTAAGCTAAGCTTAACCCTTTTTTTATTGATGTTGTAGAAACTTATTTAACCGCTAATGTAGTCTCGCCAATCTTGTTGCCGTCACCATACATTTCAATAGTATATTTACCTTCTTTGTAAGGACTACCTTTAACATAAACGAATGTTACATTTTGTTTGCTGTTGTCAAATTCAACTTCTTTCTTCGCAGTAAAAGGAACTTCTTTGCCATCTACGATAAAGAAACCACCGCCAGTTGCCAAATCAAATAGTGTAGAACCATCTGGTTGGATAAGTTTCATCATAATTTGTTTTTTGTCTTTTCTAGCCACTCTGTTTTCTGCTAAGTTGAAAGATATTTTAAGCTTATCTACCACTTTCGCTTTGAACTCTTCCTTATCAAGCTCTTTGCCTTTTTTATTGATCACAGTAACCTTTGCATTTTCAGCCTTAAGAATAGAGGCGATAGCTACTTTTTCTTCAAGCTCTGTTTTCTTAGTGGTCAACGAGCTAATCGTATCGGAAAGCGTTGTTCTTTCTTTCTCAAGAGTTGCTACGTTAGTTTTCAAAGTGTCATTCTGACCGCGAAGTGCTGTTAATTCAGCATCTTTTGTATCTAAATCAGCTTTCAATTTTGCAATCATCTGGTTTAACTTAGAAGAGCTTACGTTTTTATCTCTTTTTACCTTAGCGATGTATTCATTCAATTTATTGATTTCTTGGTTCAATGAATCATTGCTTAAGCCCATTGCTTCGCGATCCATTTTGATCCTTTGATAGGCAAGTTGAAGATCTTCAAGTTCTTTAACTTTGCCAGTGATCGTTAAACTGTCTGAAGAGATTTTTTGAGTTTTAACTTCAAGCTCCTCAGTTTTTTTAGAAGTGTTAAATAAAAGGTATCCTATTACACATAACAGAACCGCGATAATTACCATCATAATTACCTTCGAACTGTCCTTTCTTGCACCGTGATTGTTTGTTTCCATAATTGATTAAAATTGTTTTTAAAAAAAAATATTTGACGAAAATTACTAAACTGTTGTTTAACAACAAAATTCCTTATAAAACTTTAAAAACTGGAAATTGTTTTTTTTCAATTATTTTTATAAACATTTTTTGAGGAATTCGTTAAAAGTGTAACTTAGGGCGGTTTATAATAGAAGGGAAAATGATCAAAAAAATTGTGTTGAGTATCCTTTTTTTAATGTTATTAGGCTTTGTATTAGTACAATACAATGACCCCGATCCTGTTATTTGGATGCCTTTGTACGGATGGGGTGCCCTCCTAGTATTAATGGGGATATTTGGGAAATATAATAGGTGGTTAATCTGGATCTCTATGGCTGCCTACTTTACAATGGCTTCTTTCTACTTACCCAGTATGTTAGAGTGGTTGGATAAAGAAAATGGCAGAAACCTAATGCAAAGGATGAATGGCTCAAAAATGTACATTGAAGAGACTAGGGAGTTTGGTGGGTTACTTATCGTTTTTTTTGTAATGGTAGTTCTCAATTTTTTCCGTCGAGACATCGATATAAAGCATGGTATTAAACGGGCCTAGTTGATTTCTCATTTAAGGCGAGGACTATTCTGATTTTAAGATAGTCAATTTCACCTTCAAGGAATTCGTAAATAGGCTTCATAGCATTATTGGCGCTACCTACTTTCTGAATGGCTTCTCTCACCTTTTGGATTTCTTCATTCGAGATATATTTTTTAAGATCAATGTCGTACCCTTTGGCATAGAGTGTTGCAAGGTGGGAATAGATAGTCACTGGATTGAGGTCACGTTCCTTTCCAATTTCTTCAGGCGTCTTTCCCTGTTGGTATAATTCCAAAGTAAGCAAATAGGTAGAACCCTGAATCTTCACGCCGTTCTGGGCTTCTTCTTTGACAAAATTTATAATTTCTTCTAGAAAATACTCTCCATACAAATTGAATTTCTGGTGCCCGACCCCTGTGATGTCAAGCATATCAATGGCCGTAAGCGGCCTGTTATTTGACATTTCTTTTAAGGTCAGATCATTGAATATAATGTAGGGAGCTAGGTTGTTTTGATCAGCTATTTCCTTGCGAAGTTTGCGAAGTCTTTCGAATAATTTATCTCCCAAAACCTCTTTTTTCGACTTTGCAGGTCTTTCTACTTCCTGTTCTTTAATTCTGTTAGCAAAGGGTACGAACTTAACAAGCTTAACTTTTCCTCCATTGTATAGAACGTCCTGGCTGGTCTTATTTAATTTCAAAGAATGACCTTCATCATAAGCGATGTCAAACACACCGCCGTTCAACATCTGTTGAAGATAGTCTAGCCATTCATCAGATCTGAGCTCCCTGCCAGCTCCGAAGGTTTTTAATTGATCATAGCCTTTATCTATTAGGTCCTTCATTCTTATACCTCTAAGAATGTCTGTTGTCATATTTAATGTGATGCATTCACGGGTTCGAGCGATTGCGCTAAGAGCTTTTTGAGCAAGCACTGTACCGTCAAAACGTTGCGGAGGATTTTTACAAATGTCGCAATTGCCGCAGTCTT
Organism: Cytophagaceae bacterium; assembly: GCA_036386935.1. Taxonomy (GTDB): domain Bacteria; phylum Bacteroidota; class Bacteroidia; order Cytophagales; family Cytophagaceae; genus DASVUU01. The sequence continues at coordinate 5,628 of DASVUU010000585.1, forward strand.
GATTTACCGTCTCATTAAAATAACTAATCAGGATCCTCCGCCTGCAGATATCAGCTTCAGCGTATTGCTTCATCCGTTCTAACTTGGCCAGTTGCAGTTCTTTGCGGTCTGGAGCAGTATCTCTCAACATGTCTATTTGTGACATGTAATCGGCGAAGGAATAGAATAGAATAGTTTGTGCAGGTAGTCCGTCGCGGCCTGCTCTTCCTATTTCCTGATAAAAATTTTCTATGTTTTTAGGTAAGTTATAATGGATTACCCATCGAATGTTTGGCTTGTCTATACCCATGCCGAAGGCTACCGTTGCACAAATAATCTGAATGTTGTCCTTTAAGAAATCCTCTTGAATCTTAGATCTTTCGTCCGAGGGCATTCCCGCGTGGTAGTATGCAGCTTTGAGACCTTCTTTTCTTAATTTCTCAGCGACAGATTCTGTCGTATTTCTGCTTAAGCAATATATAATTCCGGCTTCATTTTTTAGGTTTTTTAAAAGCTCTGAAATCCCTTGCATCCTTTTTCTTCCCGGAAGTACCTTAAGGCTTAGATTCGGCCTATCAAAAGAAGAAATAAACGTTTTCGCATCATCTATCCCTAATTGCTTCGTGATATCTTTGCGAGTGGCACGATCGGCCGTAGCTGTAAGAGCTATAAAGGGAACGTTAGGAAACCACTTTTTTAGTTGGTGGAGTTTAGTGTACTCCGGTCGGAAATCATGCCCCCAGAAGGAAACGCAATGTGCTTCGTCGATGGCGAAGAGATTGACTTTGATCTTCTGCAAAAAAGAAATGGTATTTCCTGAAAAAAGCTTTTCTGGGGCTATGTATAAAAATTTTAAGTGCCCATCTACACAGGAAGATTCTATTGCCCTCTGTTCTGTAGTTGACAAGCTGCTATTAAGGAACGCTGCCTTTACGCCGTTAGCCGTGAGGTTTTCTACCTGATCTTTCATCAAGGCAATCAATGGAGAGATGACTACGCACATTCCCTCCATTAAAATCGCTGGTATTTGAAAGCACAAGGATTTACCTCCACCGGTAGGTATTAGAACTAATGCATTTTTACGACTGATAATATGATCTATTATTTCATCTTGTGGGGATCTAAAGGTGTCATAACCAAAAACTTCTTTAAGGACTTTTTCTTTAGTGAGCATTAGGCAAGGTAAATTAATTTTAAAAAAT
>DASVUU010000586.1:0-3103 GCA_036386935.1 Cytophagaceae bacterium
TACATCTCCCTCATCATATCAAACAAGCTTACCCCTTTGTCTTTTGCATAAGCGGCCATTTCTGCAATGAAAGCACAAGAAGCAATTGCATCCTTATCGCGAACCGCATCACCTACAAGGTAACCGTAACTTTCCTCGCCACCAGCAATGAATTGTTCTTTTCCTTCTAGCTCCTTTATTTTGGCAGCAATGTATTTAAATCCAGTAAGAGTATTGTAGCTCTTCACCCCATTGGCTTCTGCCATTTTTCTCATAATGTCAGACGTGACAATAGTTTTCACGATAAACTCTTTACCTGTAATTTTTCCTGCCTCTTTCCACGCAGTAATCATGTAGTTAAGCAAGAGGCTTCCTGTTTGGTTGCCGTTCAGTAACTGCCACTCATTGTTATGATTTTTCACAGCAATTCCAACGCGATCAGCGTCAGGGTCTGTTGCTAGCACGAGGTCTGCATCGATTGCTTTGGCCTTCTCCACTGCCATGCTCATGGCATCGGCCTCCTCCGGATTAGGATAAACAACAGTAGGGAAGTTACCGTTAGGTGTCGCTTGTTCTTCAACAATCGTTACATTATCAAAGCCCATCCTCTTCAAGACCTTTGGTACTAGTGTAATTCCAGTCCCGTGCAATGGAGTAAATACAATTTTCAAGTCATGCTGTCTTTTTATTGCATCTTTAGAAATTGACAATTTCACAATTTCATCAAGATATTTTTCGTCAAAATCTTCGCCTATGATTTCGATAAGGCCATCGTTTCTTTCGAATTTTACATCCTTTACATCAGTAATAGATTGTACCTCCGTAATCACATTCTTATCGTGAGGCGCGATCATTTGCGCACCGTCATTCCAGTATGCTTTGTAGCCATTGTATTCTTTAGGGTTGTGCGAAGCCGTTATTACCACCCCGCTGTGGCATTTAAAATACCTAATCGCAAATGAAAGTTGTGGAGTTGGTCGCAATTCCTTGAAGAAATAGACTTTTATTCCATTCGCTGAAAATACTTCCGCCGTAATCTTTGCAAAATAGTCACTCTTATTTCGGCTATCGTGCGCGATTGCCACTTTCAATTGTTCTCCATGGAAGCTTTTCTTTAGATAATTGCAAATCCCCTGCGTAGCCATACCAATGGTATATTTATTCATTTTGTTGGTGCCGATGCCCATCAATCCACGCAGCCCGCCAGTTCCAAATTCCAGGTCTTTATAGAAAGAATCGATCAATTCATCCTCTTTGTTTCCCTTTATCAGGTCCTGCAAGCCTGATTTTGTTTCCTCATCATAATCGCCTTTTAGCCATGTTTCAATTCTGGCTTTAGTACCAGCGTCTATTTTCGATGATTCTTTTAATATACTTTCCATTTTATGTTCATTTAAAAAATTCGTTGTTCAATTGGCTATTTAATTAACTTAAATAGAAGATAATGTTCAGTAAAAATTACACTTTAGATTATTTTTTCCAAAGCGACTTAGATAAATCTTGAGATTTTTGTCATGCATTGAAGGGATATCAATAATTATCCAGTTGAATGGGCGTGCCGTAAAGCTAGGCTATACATTGCAACTCCTCGCTCCCGCGAAAAGTCGGGATTTGTGGGGTTTCCACTTTTATCCCTCACGCAAGTGAAAACCTGGTGGTTCGTTATTGAAAATTTGTATTAAAAAGTTGCCGCAGGTTATATGTAGCAGCTTTAGTTGGTAGAAGTGATCGTCAGAATGAATGGTTTTTGAGCCTAGTCTTGCTTAAGCGAGCTTGCGAGGTATACACGAGTCCGTTGCAATACCTTATTTAACAATCGTGCAAATGTCTAGCAGTTTTTCGATTGGTTTCTCCTTTATTATTTTTAATTTTCCAGCAGATTTTATCAAATAGTATAACCATGTCCGAGAAACCAACCATAGATATAAAAAAGCTCGATGCTGAGTTAGTGAATCTAATTAATAGAAAAAATAAACTTGCCACTTTGTCATACGACTCCAAAGACTATGATAAGATTGAAGAGGAATTGCATGACCTCGAAGATGATTTCGTAGAAGAGTATGGCGATTACTTCGAGGAGGTTTTAGAAGAAATACATGCCAAGCATTGTCCCGATACAGATGTATTGCTCCCAATTGCTTATTTGGCTCAAAAATACAGCAAGGTAGATCAAAATCCAGATGGTACACCAGTGCTAGACGTTACACCCAAGGACGGTGTGTGGGTCGATGCCGAGAAGTTTCCCGGAAAAGATGCAAGGCTGGTTTTGCTTCCCTATCCGCCAAGAATCCAATTAATGGTGGAGGGAAAAGGCAAGCAGGTTGTTTGGCAGGCCGAGTAAAGAGTTTCCATAATTAGCATATCTTGTTTACAATAAAAAAGTTTGCAATAGCGCTTATTGCAAACTTTTTTATTTTACTTAAACAAACAATAATATTTGGTATTTGAATTGTTAATAGACGATAATAACAATTTGCTAAGAAATTTAAAATAATGAACAGGATGAAACTGCTTTGTACAACTCTACTTATTTGCCTTTCATATATAGCTAGCTTTGCTCAGCAGGGCATCTTTAAATTCGAGAATACTAGCCACGATTTTGGTTCTATAAAAGAGGAAGACGGCTCAGTCACCCATGAGTTTAAATTCACAAATACAGGCGCCGCACCTATTATCATCGGCAATGTCCAGGCTTCCTGCGGTTGTACCACACCTGCATGGAGTAGAGACCCCGTCCTCCCTGGAAAAGGTGGTTTTATAAGAGCACAGTATGATGTGAGAAACCGACCAGGAGTTTTTAATAAAACACTTACTATAACCGCCAATACAGACCCGGTAAATACGACACTTACCATAAAAGGAATAGTTGTTCCTAAGATCCGCACTATTGCAGACGATTACCCAGATACAGTTGGGAACGTCAGACTATATTCTCGCTTTTTAGACATGGGTGACATTACTACCAAAGAGCCTGTTACAAAGGAATTTAAAATGTACAATCAGCATTCAGCGCCTATATCGTTTTCTAATCCAACCAACTTGCCTAAACACGTCCAGGTTACCATTGAACCAATGGTCTCACAGCCAAAAGCCATAGGTATTATCAAAGTAGTTTATGATGCTA
>DASVUU010000587.1:0-5026 GCA_036386935.1 Cytophagaceae bacterium
GTTCAAATATCGATCTATCAAACTCTGTTGTGTCAGTACGAGCACCTATATGAAATACAAACTCCACCAATTCGTAGTTTTTATCTAGCCACTCAAAGAACTTGTCCCTATGTACCGACTCTTTAATTTTCTTTCCAGCAAGATTTTTATTCTTGATCTCATTGGAAAAGTCATCAACCGCTATTATATAATTAAAATTGCTAGCATTCAACCTACTTATAAGGCAACTTCCAATGAAACCGGACGCTCCAGTTACTACAATCATATTCTATTTCGAAATTAAATGGTCATATATTATATCAAAAACCCTCGTCGCGTCCATACTAACCGTTGCCTTCGGCACGTCCTTACCCGCCACGATAGGCCACTCTCCCTTATCCTCGGGCACTCGCCCATGAGAACCCTTTACCAATGTTGCATCTAAAGGAATTATATCCATTAACATCCTCATTCCTATCTTTTTCTTCAATAGCTTCAGGGCTACTTTTGGCATTAAAAACTTTATATCAGGATTAGCAAACATTTCAACAGGGTCATATCCCGGTTTCTTATGTATGTCTACAATCCTAGCGAAGTCCGGAGCCTTGGAATCGTCCAGCCAATAGTAGTAGGTAAACCACGAGTTCTTATCAGCAATGACCACAAAGTCCCCTGCTCTTTCATGATCTATATTATGAAACTGCTTTCCTGATTTGTCTAAAACTTTTTCAATGCCAGGCGTTTTCTCCAATATTGACTTCACTTGGTCTAAAGCAGACACATCATTTACATAAACGTGCGCAACTTGATGGTCTGCAACAGCAAAAGCTTTGCAAGCTCCTGCATCTAATAATTCCAGGCCACGTTCTTCGCGCACCTCTATAAGCCCGTTTTTTCGAAGCACCCGGTTCAAATGTATAGGATTATCTACATTTGAGATACCATACTCGGAAACCAATATCACCTTAGTGCTTTTGCCCTCAAAGTATTCTATCAATTGCTTACAAACCCCATCTATTTCGCCGAGGTCTTTGTAAGTTTTTGCGTCTTCCGCGCCAAACTTTTGCAGGCAATAATCTAAGTGTGGAAGGTAGATAAGAGTAAGCGTAGGATCATGCCATTCATTTACTTTTATAGAAGCATCCGCTATCCATTGACTCGACTTTATAGAAGTTCGCGGTCCCCAAAATTCAAACAAAGGAAAAGTACCTAACTCATCTTGCAATCTGTCCCTCAGGGAATGCGGCCAGCTGTATGCATCCGGCATTTTTCGCCCATCTGCCAAATACATTGGACGTGGGGTAACGGAGTAGTCAGCCCCGGAGTACATATTGTACCACCAAAACATGTTCGCACAAGTAAACTTCTCATCGACAGCCTTGGCTCTATCCCATATCTTTGGCGATTGAACCAACTTATTCGACTGCTTCCAAAATTTAACTTCGCACTCATCCTTGAAATACCAGCCATTCCCGACTATGCCGTGCTCGTTCGGCATCTTTCCAGTCAAATAAGTAGATTGTACTGAACATGTTACGGCTGGCAAGACAGGGTTCACAAGACTCAGCGTCTTATTTTCTAACCACTTCTTCAAAAACGGCGTGTGATCCCCTATTAGGTTCGTGGTAAGGCCTACGACATTTATAACTACTGTTTTCTGCATATCAAAGGTTGAAATTAAAATTAATTAGGTCCTATTCAAATTATACAATTGGTATTGTTCATTATGCTATTAAAATTTTGGGCATATCCCGGCCAAAGAGGGCCTGGTCGGGCTATTTGTTCCAACTCCTCGTCCGCCCGAAAGCGGAACTGCGGGGTTTCCACTCCTATCCCTTATGCTTTTATTTACAATTATTATCCAAGACAATAAGAATAGAAATACCACTAGATGTTATAGAAAATATCTATTTTTATAATAAAATCAGAAGAGAAAATTGGTCTTTGGAAATAGATATAAAAGTCAGGAGTTTAAAATTGCAGACATCGATCAATGGAAAGAGCGTGCAAAAATGTGGGCCTCGCATCACACCCACTTTTGCTATCTCAATCACAACAATTATGATCTTAACTTTGGTACATTTCCACACCTTCTAGCTGCCGGTAGCTCGCAGATATTCATACCTTCCAACGGCAATACCTTTTCGAGCCTCCAAGACTTCTCAGACACTTCAAAGTCCGCTATATTCGGCTATTTTGGCTATGATTTAAAAAACGAAATTGAAAGCTTAGAGAGTAAGAATCAAGACAATTTGCAATTTCCAGATGTTGTTTTTTTTGTTCCCCAACACATCATACAATTTCTACCTGATGGGGTGATCATATATTCAGAGCAAAGACCTGAAGAAATTTTTGAAGAGATTGCTAGCTATAACAAAGATTCCATTAAACCTATTACAATTAACGGTTGGAATAATGACATATCAAAAGCCGAGTATCAGGGTTTGGTTGAGAAAATAAAGTTACATATTGAAGACGGCGACTTCTATGAGATCAATCTTTGCCTAGAATTTATTATTTCAAATTCAATAATCGATCCATATACCTATTACAACAAGCTCAATCAGGCCTCTCCAATGCCGTTTTCAATATTTTTTGGTGCCGATGAAAACTATATTCTTTGTGCTTCACCAGAGCGTTTTTTAAAAAAAGCTGGCAGACAAGTCCTTTCGCAGCCCATAAAAGGCACCTCGAAAAGAAGTAAAATAGAGTCCGAGGACCTATCATTAAAACAAATGCTCTTGAATAGTGACAAAGAACGGTCAGAAAATATGATGATTGTTGACTTGGTTCGGAATGACTTGGCTAAGAGCTGTGTTCCTGGTTCAATACAAGTAGACGAGCTATTCGGCGTTTATAGTTTCCCAAACATACATCAAATGATCTCCACAATAAGTGGGACTGTAAAGGAAGGGTTACAGCCTACACAAGTTATAGAAAATGCCTTTCCAATGGGAAGCATGACTGGAGCACCTAAGGTGAGGGCAATGCAAATGATAGATAAATTTGAAAATAGCAAGCGAGGGGCGTTTTCAGGTGCTGCCGGTTATATTTTACCTAATGGCGATTTTGACTTAAATGTATTGATCAGATCTATCTTCTACAACGAACCTAAAAAGACAATCTCTTTCCACGTTGGCAGCGCTATTACTTATGATTCTGTCAGTGATGAAGAGTATCATGAATGCATGTTGAAGGCAAAGGTGATGCTGGAGGTTTTAGATAAAAAGTAAAGCCCTGCTCGGGCTTTACTTTCATTATTTCAGTAAATGAATATACTAACTTACTTTCTTTCTTAATTTAATATCCTCGTATGCCATTCTAATCTGAGAAAGCTGATCAGCTAGTATTAATCTGATATTTGACGGTAAGTCATCATCCTGTAGAGCTTCCTCGTAATTTCTTATTGCTGCCTCTTCTCCCGTAATGCTCGCGCCCAACATGGCCTCGCTGCTATCTGACGTTAGCGCACTTTTCAAATCCATCCAAACTCTCCACGCATCTCCTATTAGTCTTGTTCCCGCATCAGCTTGGTGAGGCTTGTCGCTATATTGTAACAACTCTCTTTCAAAATCTTCCGTTTGTAGAGCATACTTATTAAAAAGATAAGATAAGTCTGCATCTTTTACGTTCCCAGCAGCTTTTCTATAGCCTAGCACACGTTCGTTGCAAACTTCCAGTATATGATTTACTGTTGATATTAATTCTTCTGAGGTTTTCATAACTATTTTTTAGTTTATAAATTTTTAAGGCTACGTAATAAGTGGCCTCTAATTATAAATCTAACAGTCAGGTTATCGTATTGTTTAAAAGAGAAAATATTTAATTAAACAAAGGTGCTAGCATTCTTGCTTTCTATAAATTTGAGATCAATTAATTTACTCACCACATAAATTACAAACAATCAATATATTAGATCTTATTTTTAAAGCCTTCATCACCCTAATTTGACATTTTTTTTAAACATTTGTTAATCTTTTCAATTTATACCTGTACTCTAAACTAAATAACATAAAAACATTTTAATCATGAAGACAACAAAAAAATATCCGTTAAAATCTTTCGCAATTCTTGGCCTTTTTGCTTCATGCACATTTGTGCTTTCTAGCAATATCGCAAAGGAGTCCGAATCAAATATGTTAAGCCTAAACAATAATACCACTACCTCCGGAACTACTGGCGGTTCGACCTCAGGAAGCTCTGGATCTGGCTCTGGCTCTGGCTCTGGTACTAGTACATCAAAAAAAGGGAAAAAGTCTAAATTAGGATCTGGTTCTGGTTCTGGCTCTGGCTCTGCAACTACAGGTGGTTCAACTTCTGGAACAACTGGAACTTCTTCAGGGTCTACAACTTCAGGTCACACTACCTCAGGAACTACATCAGGAAATACTACAACAGGTACAACTTCTGGAACTACATCTGGACGTACTACTTCAGGAACAACATCTGGAACTACTTCAGGATATAACACAACCTCTGGAACTGGATCTACAAGCGGATCAACTACCTCTGGATCTGGCTCTACTTCAGGTACAACTTCTGGAACAACAATGGGGTCTACTTCAGGATATGGCACAACAGGTGGATCTACATCTGGTTCAACTTCTGGAACTACTACAATGGGATCTACATCTGGAAGCGGTACAACTGGGGGAACTACTTCTGGAATGGGTACAACTTCAGGAACTGGTACAACTAGCGGAACTACATCAGGTTCTACTACTACCTACTAAGACCAAGTTTTTAACCTAAAAAAAGAGGCTCTTCGGAGCCTCTTTTTTTTTGTCTTTTTTCTATACCTTTAAAACAAAAAGCATGACGACTATTAGAATAGGCGGTGTACCAGAACATTTTAATCTACCGTGGCACCTGGCTATGGAGGAGGGATTATTTAGTAAACTTGGTCTGAATTTATCCTGGAAGGACTACCCTGCTGGGACTGGTGCCATGTGCAAAGATCTAAGAAATGATGAGTTAGACCTCGCCATTGTTCTCACTGAAGGCATCGTAGCGGATATCATCAATGGCTCTCCAGCAAAATTGATTC
>DASVUU010000588.1:0-2109 GCA_036386935.1 Cytophagaceae bacterium
AAATCAATTTACACATTAGTAAGGGCAGAGGATGCAAAGGTATATTTCTCTGACATTGACGACAAGACGACGAAATACCTCGACCTGCATTTTCTGAACAAGGGGATAAGCACAACATCCTTTATTAAGGTTGATTCCACAATAAGCTCAGGTTCTATCAGCGACAATTTTTTGGTTTATAAAGAGAAAATTATAGTAATTGGGGCTTGTAGTTTTCTCTATAACAAACTTTTGAAGGAAAAAATATCAATAGACTATCTAGTCGCTAACAGTAAAAATCATAAAGAGATTGGGAAGCTTTTGAATTGCTTTAAACCTAAGTTGATAATCATTGATTCTTCTTTAAAACGTTATCAATCAAGAAAGCTGCAAGAACAGTTAGCGTCAATGAAATTAAAGTTTGTAGACATTAGTACTTCCGGTGGAAGGGTCTTTGACTTATGACAGCCTTGATCAAGCTACTGCCTTTGAATTTGCCAACGCCGCTTTTCATAAATAAATGCAAATAAATATATGACATATAAATACATAACTTATACTGTAAACGACCGAATAGCCACTATCACTTTAAATAGGCCCGAGAAAAAAAATGCATTAAACTTTGGATTAATTTCCGAACTAAAAGACGCTCTTAGCCAGTCCGAGCGATCCGAAGCAGTAAAAGTTATTATTTTAAAGGGTAACGGTGATGTTTTCTGTGCTGGCGCTGACATTGAATATTTGCAACAACTTCAGAAAAACTCTGACGAAGAAAATTTGGCAGATTCAACTCATTTGAAAGAACTGTATAAACAGATATACCTTTTGGAAAAAGTTGTGATCGCCCAAGTGAATGGGCATGCTATAGCGGGAGGATGTGGCCTAGTGTCAGTGTGTGACTTCGCGTACGCTGCCCCAGAGGCCAATTTTGGCTATTCTGAGGTACGAATTGGCTTTATTCCTGCAATCGTTATGGTGTTCTTGATAAGAAAGATAGGAGAGGCAAGATCGAAGGAGCTGCTTATCTCTGGCACCTTTATTTCAGCAAACGAAGCTAAGAATTTTGGTCTAATCAATCACGTTTCGGCGAGTCTTGATCAGTTAGAAATTGATGTATTGGCTTTTGCCAACAAGTTGTGTCTATCTAACTCGCAATATTCTATGAAGACTACAAAGCTAATGATAGGAGAGGTGCAAAATATGGATCTTGATACAGCGTTAGACTATGCTTCACGAAAGAATGCAGAGGCAAGGGCAAGCGAAGATTGTATAAAAGGGATTGCCAACTTTCTTGATAAGAAAAAACTGAATTGGTGATTTCTTATATCCGATAAAGGTGTAGAAATGATTTCTTACCCATCAATCCTTTTCTCCCGACGAGCACTAATTTGTTATCCCACCACATGGTGTAATCTCTGATGAGGCCAATATTCTCTTCATTCGGCAATGTCTGATCTTTCAAGACTTCTCCAGTAATCTCGTCCCAAACGACATATTTTATAACATTAAATATGCCCGTAGGACTGTCAGAGGTAGTATACAACATCCTTAATCGTCCTTGCTCAGAATTGTCAAGAACAAATGAAGTAGAAATAAGGCCGGTACTAACATCTGCTTTCTGAGATTTATTATGGAAATTTTTCCACAACAATTCATCGTTAGCGTTAAAGGACACCATGAGAATTCCGCCAGTAATTACGAATGCCTTTTTTTCACCCCACTTCTCATAGTCGTTTACTGATGATGAATTGTAGGTCAACTCTGTGCTGAGTATTTCGCGCTTCTCGAGCACCAACACCACCTTTTCGTTTTTGTCCAGAAGGAAGTGGGTCAAGTTGTAGTTTATCCAATTTTCTTCTTGAGGATTCCCTCTTATAGGTTGCTTCGTGAAGTTTATTTCGTTTTTTAATGAATCATTTAACTCAAAGATTCTTACCTTTTCAACCTTATGAAGGGCAAAATTAAATTTAGAGTACATTACTCCCGTTAGGATGTCATTATTGGTGATTATATTTCCTAGATAAATCACATCGTCATCCAAAAAAGTTAGTTTGAAATTCTCCCTGTTTCCACTGCTATATTCAAGTGATAGCAAGCTAGGATGATTTGTTAGATGATCAAATTTGATTA